>PKXI01000069.1 GCA_003133425.1 Acidobacteriaceae bacterium | reverse complement strand
TTACCCTAGATCTTGTGATGGGTTTTCAGCAGCGGGGTGATGCTGTGCGGTTCCTCGAAGAGTTCAAGGAACGTCTGGCAAAGTTCGGCTTGGAACTACACCCGGATAAGACCCGGTTGATCGAGTTCGGGCGCTATGCGGCCCGAGACCGGAAGCAGCATGGGAAGGGGAAACCGGAGACCTTCACGTTCTTGGGGTTCACCCACTACTGTGGGCAACGCCACAAGAACGAGACCTTCACCGTCTGGCGAATCACTGCGAAGCAGCGGATGGTTGCGAAGCTGAAAGCCATCAAGGCTGAGCTTCAACGCCGGAAGCATGATCGCACCAGTCAGGTCGGTGTATGGCTTCGGAAGGTGGTCACCGGCTACTACCAATACCATGCTGTCCCCGGCAACCTCAATCAGCTGCGCACCTTCAGATATCGCGTCAATCGACTGTGGCGTAACGTCCTCGTTCGCCGCAGCCAGACCGCGAGGAAGAAGTGGGAGAAACTCACCCCGGTCTTGGAAAGGTGGATACCTCCACCCTCCGTTCTGCATCCTTATCCTGAAGCACGCTTTTACGCCACTCATCCTTCATAAGAGCCGTATGCGTAGACGCGCACGTACGGATCTGTCCGGGGGGCGCTCAGTGATGAGCGTCCCTACCGGGTCCGGGATCGGGACGGATGATTAGAACATGCTCAACACCAAGAGTGGGCTTCGCGCAGTACCCGCAATGTGATTGTTCTCTCCACATGCATCGGTCGGGCATGTGGGCACCGGAGTCAACGTCGAGTAAGATTGCCCATCCCCGATACGATGAGTTCCTGATTTTTGCCGAAAAAGCTAAATGAGGCAAGCACGGCCTGTCCAGAGGAGTCGGTCTTGCTACCTGTGAGCATCATCGAAGAACCATCTGCGAACCGAAAAAACAAAATAAACTCGTCTCCTTGCATCCGGCTATTGCGATCCGCGACTGCCTTGGCCGTGATGTCCTCTGAGGGAAGGTCGGTCAACGCGCTTACGGCGATTGTGCCCCTGAGTGGTACGTAATGGGACACGCGAGCAGCGGGTGACACTTCAGGCGAGCTAGACTCCCCTTCGTCCGTCGAAGTAGAAATGCCCTGCGTCATGTTTACGGAGATAGAAAGGGGCGTGCCCGGCGCTGAGCCAACAAAAGAAGGAATAGTTCCAGAATAGTTACCTTCGAGTTGGGGAAGCTGCGATGCGACAAATTCTCCCGAGGGCCGGGGACATTCCCCATTTCCCATGCTAGAGGTGTTGAAGCTGCCGGCCCATTCCGTTGAGCCCTGCGCGGGGACTTTCCCACTGATTGACAAGGACGGGAACGTGTTGTCGTCGGCACGATCACCGACGGGTTTTTGAAGATTCAAGACAAAGGTTCCGTCGGAGGCAATCTGACCAATAACACTAAAGGAAAGACCGCATCCGGGCACTTGGAGATCGCCGTCCCCATAAACTTTGTTGCCATCTACGGCCATCGAAAGAGTCAAACGAGGATCCTGCTGAGGCGCTTCCCATCCGACATCCAGATACCAGCTGCCGTTGAGAACTGAATAATCCTCGGGGGCGTCCTGTGCTGGGCTTGCGAGACAGAGGCAAGAAAAGAATACGAAAGGGACGCATACCAGATTGGTTCGCATGGTACCTCCGCATTAGGGACAAGCATGAAATGCTTCCGGGAATTATAACTCCATCTAGGATGACGGGCTCTAAAATCCGAGTGAATCCAAGAAGAAATCCACATCCTTCTTGCATTCCGGGCGAAGGACCGCCTAGTCGGACATTGTGCGTTCCCAGGTCTCAAAGGCGAGACCCATTCGACTTCGCTCAGGGCAGGCTCTGGGGCACCCCGGCACCCGGCAGATTTGCAAGCAGTGATGGGCGAAAAGCCGGATCCTCGATTCCGATTCGATCTCTGAAGGTTGAACTACCACCAACAATTCTGCATCCAAACTTGTTGAAGGTTCGGATGCTGAAACGTTTTTTGCTCATTTTGATTTGTTCCTGCCCACTGGCTTGCGCGCAGAACGTAGCCTTGGCGCAGGATTACGCCAGCCTGCCCGACGATCCGGGGCAATTGGCGCTGCCCGACGCTCCGACTCCGATGGCCCTGCTTGACGAACCCGGGCGCACGGCCCGGCCTGACGAGCCCGTGCGCATGGCCTTGCCGGACGACCCAGGGCAGACCGCACGGCCGACGGTCGACACCACTACCGGGGTGCCGCAACGGGAGGCCACCTGGCGGAGCTTGCCTGGCGATTTTCTTCACGACCAGAAAGACCTATGGATGTTTCCGTGGCAGTTGGCGAAGGGGCACCATTGGGTGCCGACCCTCATTGTCATTGGCGGAACCGCGGGGTTGATCTACGCCGACCCGAAGGTCGCCCCTTACTTCCGCAACCACCAGACGAACTGGGACGACGCTAACGACGTGTTCGATCCCTTGATCACCACCGGCGAGGTGATTGCTCTGCCGGCGGGGCTGATGACAGCGGGCTATATCCGCCACGATGACCGCGAGGTGAACACCGCGCTGCTGGCGGCCGAGGCCTACGGCGACAGCCTGGTCATCAACCTGGCCATGAAGGCGGTCACGCGACGGCTGCGGCCTTCCGATGTGCCGCCAGGCGGGGACTTCAGCGACACGTTCTTCAAGGGTAGCAAGTCGCCGCTGAAGGGGAGCAGCTTCCCATCCGGTCACGCGACTGCCGTTTGGTCGGTGGCCACCGTGGTTGCGGAGAGGTACCGGCATCGGGGCAAGCCGTGGATTCCGGTGCTGTGTTATACGCTCGCGACGGCCATCAGTTTCTCACGCATCACCGAGAGTGCCCACTTCCCCTCGGATGTGTGGCTGGGCAGCGCGCTCGGCTACACCATCGCGAAATACCAGACGTTGAAGCCGCGTTGAAAGACCACAAGACGAGAGCATTTGCCGGGTCTTGGTGCTATCTCCGCCTATCCTGACATAACCCCGTTTTGGCGGTCCGGAATCGAGTTGGGGAAGAGTTGGCGACTACGCGACCGGAGCGATTTTCAGCCTGCGCCTGCTTCAAAGGGTCTACGAACGGTACTATACGGTACCACCAACGTCGGATTTTATCCATGCGCGGCTCTTACTTAACCTTGGAATCATCGAGAGCAAACCAACTCAATGCAGCGGTGATTCCGCGTAGTTACAACCTGCACTGAACCCGATTTGCTGACAAACACGCGGAGTTGGCGCCGATAAGGTTGAAGTATATCTCTCTAAATGTGCACTTGGGTGGTTATCACTGCTGTCCGGCTACAAG
>PKXI01000277.1:6496-34482 GCA_003133425.1 Acidobacteriaceae bacterium | reverse complement strand
CCAACTGTAGAAGATGAGTCAGAATTCCTGCCAAGCCCCATGCGATCAACACGCCGCAACTTCTGCTGGAACCCATCTGAAGGAACTGCGTCTGCCCACAATCCTGCGCGAGTACGACAAGGTGGCGCGACAGTGGGGTGCGCGGTCGATCAGGTGGATTATCAACGCTACCTGCTGCGCATTACCCAGCTGGCTCCCGGACCAGTGGAAGCAGCCTCAATCGGCACGCTTGCCTTCGGAGCACCTGTTCTTCACATAGCGCTCACGATCTTCCTGCTTTTCCTGCGCCTGGCCTGCAGCCATCGCTTTGGCGACGTTACGTAGGTCCGCGACTCCTGGCACAAGCCCTTCCTGTTCTCACGCAGGCAGACCTGCGCCGCGATCAACGCTTTGATCGATTGGCCCGAAGGAAAGCCTGCTGCAGTCCTGGTTCGAAGACTGGACGGAACAATGGTAAAGAGGCCTCGGCGAGATGATTATCGTCCGCGAATAATGACGCTCCATCGCGGAAGTAGTCGCACCTGTCCAGCCTGCATTGGATGCGGTCCGGCCGAATAAAGATAATGTCGTCACGGGAGGCATAATGCTCAATAATGTTGCTCTCTTTAGCCATGAACGTGCTTTCAGGAAGAAACAGCGGCTCATCTATCTTGTGCCGGAATGCTATCTGACGGGCCACAATCGAGGCAGTGTCCGATTCTGGCATCGCAAGTGGCCCAACCAGCACCACCGTTTTGCCGCGCTGTTGCAAGGCCGCGATCAGCCGATCAAGGCTTTCGATCAGGAATTTTGATCCGCTTCCTTCCGGCACCTCACCCGTTGGCGTATACCTCGGAGGATCCCAGCTCATAGCAATAATGACAACGTGGATGCCGGGCAATCCTTCTATCGCATTTAGGTTCTTAGCGGCGAGAGCCATGCACTCCGACGAAAGGTTGAGGTCCGGCATAGGCCGGCAACTGTTCAACGGGACGAGAATGCCCCTTTCATTGTTGACCCGCAAGATATCAGAGACAAGTGGCGCGTACATCTGTGCGTGTGAGTTGCCGAGGAGAGCGACGGTGGCATCCGCGGCATTGTGGCTGGGCAAGAGCATGGGGCAGGCGTGCAATCCGCCAAAGGAGAAATATTCACTCAGACTGCAGCGATATTGGCTGCCAACCGCTGAGTTGATGCGCGCCACTTCCGGGCTGAACCGCGAGGGAAACCCTTTGTACGCAAGGGTAGTCACGGACGAGACCGCAACCACCAAGCATCCGCACGCGACCCAAGTCAGCACAGTGCTAATTGGCATCGAGCGATCACGAAAAGGACGCTCGACATAGCGCCACGACAATGTTGCAAGCGCAAACGCCAGCGTAACTGCCATTGTCGCCTCAACTGGTGTAAAGGAAGGTTGCACAAGATAATAGTGAGCGAAAACGAAGATCGGCCAATGCCAAAGATACAAAGAATAGGAGATAAGCCCGATCCACACCAGCGCAGTCCTGGAAAGCCCGCGGGTAAGCCAACTGCCGCCGGCATTTCCCAGGTAAATTGCCAAGACTGTGCCGAGCACAACCCACAGGGCGGCCGGAACCAGCCCGCCCAGAGAGGTTTCCTTGAGGCACAGACCCGCTATCAGAAGCGCCGCCGCAAGAAGTCCTAGCGAATGTCGCGCCCATGAGTGGGCAATCCTTGCAGGCGGGGCAAGCGCGAGAAGCGCGCCTGCGCCTATTTCCCATGCTCGCGTTGGGAGAAGATAGAAGGCTGCCCCGGATACTCCCCCTCGATTAGCCAATATATTGGCGAGTAGCGAGGCCAGGACAAGGACGGAGGTGAGTGGCAACAGGGCTGAACGCCGCCACCGGATACATAGAACCACGAAGAGCGGGAATATGATATAGAACTGCTCCTCGACTCCCAAAGACCAAACGTGCAGCAGTGGCTTATCTGAGGCGAGTTGTGCGAAGTAATCTGTATCTCTCCAGAAGTATAAGTTTGCTGTGAAGGCCAAGGTTGCGAAGACACTCTTTGCATAGCCTGTCAGATCAATTGGGAGAAGCACCGCGGTGGCGCAGGCGGAGGCAACAATTAGGAGAAAAAGCAGCGCAGGCATAATCCGTCGTACGCGGCGTTCATAAAAACGTGCGATCGTGAATTCCCTGTTAAGCGCCTCGCGCCAGATAACGTTGGTGATCAGATACCCGGACAAAACGAAGAAAACATCTACCCCCAGGTAGCCGCCGGGCAGGAGTCTAGCCGATAGATGGTACGCAATTACAGACAGCACTGCTACCGCGCGAAGCCCATCCAAGTCTGAGCGATACGCCGCTTGATGACTATCGGCAGTTCCTCGTCCTTCTCGCATGCGGCCTCCAGCCTCAAGAGAAACCAGCCCTTGTAGTTTCTGTGATTTCCTATGATGTCAATTGTATTGCAGGCCTACTACTCTTGACCTTGCCCTCGCAGAGCGTATCCACTAGCGAACCGCCTCAATCCTGAATCTCCATTGTCGGCTTTGATTCTCTCAAATGGTACCGCGCCTGAGAGGAATTGTAAGACCAACGCGGCATTTGCGGTAGAAAAACGGCGCTTTCACGCGATACTCTACCCTCCACCCCGCGATCCCGTATCTTCTCAGAGCCAATCAGGCGGAAAGGTCGCAACCGAACGGGTGCGTAGCCACTCAGCCAGGGCCTGTTCATCAATTCGGCACTTGGGATATGGCCGTGGACTGCCCGGTAGTTTGTACCAGGGTGAATGTTAGTGTAGCGCCGATAGAGAAGCCTCTACGTTCGTCCGGTATGCTTCCGCGTCAACGAGATCTTCCACAACGTACAGGCTGGGATCACTCTGAGGCGCGGAGTCAACTCCTCCTGGCTTCCCTTGCCCTGGTCTAAGGCCCAAGAGCGCCTCCGGCGTAAATCATTGGAATAGGGCCGCGTCACCATCATTTCGGCCGAGAGTTGCCTTTGCCACTATATGCCAGCAAAAGGAATGCTCGAGTGTTAGCTGGATGAATATAATCAATGGGTTTGGTGCTGCCATCTGGGTTATCCTGATTAAGGTAGCTAACTCCAATCAGAACATTCACTATGGGCTTTGCTCTAAGCATTCTCTATCTCGTCACGTCGTACCTCTCGCCCGCCACCTTGTTCGGGCCTCTCGCTGCTGCTCACATCGAGCTGATTCTTGGTGTGTTGATTCTCTCCGTTTCGCTCCCTGCGATGATTCGATCGTTCGCGTTGAAAACGCCGCAGTCTCTCGCTTTGATTGGATTGGCGTTTGCGGTTATTTTGTCGGTGCTCATTGGGATGCGGTGGGCCGGCGGAGGTGTACAAGCGTTCTTGGTGTTCATGCCCAATGCCTTGGCGTACTTCTTCGTGTGTCTGCACTGTGACTCGAAGAAGAAATTGAAGGCCCTCATTCTGATGCTGCTATTTGTGTGTTTCTTTGTGATTGCGCGGGGGGGCATCGATCTGCTCCATGGAGTTTCAGAGGACGACCCTGCCATATCAGCGAGCACTGGGAGCGTCGATCAGGATCTGTGGAACAGTGAGCACCCCTATGTTTTTGAGATGCACAGCGATTCGGGCGATCGGATTTACCGGCTAAGAGGCCTGGGACTGATCAACGACCCTAATGACTTTGGCCAGTTAATCGTTTGCGTGATTCCCCTGATGTTCATCTTCTGGCGTGCGAAGAAGATTCCCCAGAACCTCGCATTTGTGATTTTGCCTGTCAGTGCATTGCTTTTTGGATTAATCCTGACGCACTCGCGCGGCGCCCTTGTGGCCTTGATGGCGGTTGCGGTGGTGGCGGCGCGGCGCCGCATTGGAACGCTGCCTGCGCTGATGCTGGCGGGCGTTCTGTTTGCCGCTGCAATGGCACTGCACTTTACGGGCGGACGGGATATTTCTGCCACTGCGGGCGAAGACCGCACGGCCCTTTGGGGCGAAAGCCTGCAACTGTTCAAGTCTCATCCGTTGTTCGGAGTGGGTTTTGGACAACTGCCGGAATATCTCGGCCATACCTCCCACAACACGGTCGCAGTCTGCGCGGCAGAACTGGGCTTATTCGGATTGTTCTTCTGGTCTATGTTTATGTTTGCAACAGTTAAAGACGCCCTGGTGGTTGCTTCACCCGGGAACGTCAGTGAAGGAGAGCCAGTCGTTGCCGAAGCAGAACTCTTTCCGCAGGCGGCAAGAACGATTGAGACCATCGACAAAGCCGAGATCAACAACCTCGGACGTCTGGTTGTCTTGTCGCTTACGGGCTTCCTGGTTGGAGGGTTGTTTCTGTCTCGCGCGTTTGTCTTGACGTTGTTCCTGCTGGGCGGCATGGCAGAGGTGGTCTACGAGATGGCGCTGCAGAGAGGGATGGTTGCTCCGCGTATGCCGCTGAGGCGTTTGCTGCCGTATTCCGGTGGATTGGCAGTCTTGCTGGTCCTGGGGTTGTACATCATGCTCCGCATCTTGAACCTGATGCACTGATTCGAGCAGTCGAACAGCTTGCCGCGACAAGATCCAGGAGCAGAGATAAGTACCGCGCTGTTGGAGATTCAGGCAAGCTCTATGAGGATTGCGCACGTTGTAGACAGCATGGAGGTGGGCGGCGCCGAGACGCTTGTGTCGCAGATGTGCCGTCTGCAGCGGGAACAGGGGCACGATCCGTACGTCTATGCAGTTGCGGCTCTTGGTGCAATCGGCGAGCAGATGCGAAAAGAGGGCTTCACCGTGCAGGCGAATGTGGGCCGGCATCTGCTGGACGCTATGTGGAGCTTTTTCCGAATCTTCAGAGAGTCGAATCCCGACGTAGTCCATCTTCACAATCCGACACCGACGATCTATGCGGCCATGGCTGCCAGGATGGCGGGCGTTCCCAGTATTGTATCGACGCGCCATAGCCTGGTGGCCCCGCCGCGCAACGTCGTCGCCGAGTTGAAGTACGCCTATGCAGCCAGGTTTTGCGATTGGATCGTCGGTATCTGCGACGCAACTGCGAACAATTTGAAAAGCCTTCATAGCATTCCGGCGAGAAAGATCGTGCGCGTTTACAATGGCGCAGCTCCGTTGCCGAGAGCGGCTAAGGATCATTGCCCGCCGAAGGGGGGATTCACGCTGGTCTATGTTGGACGGCTTGAGCCTGTCAAGAACCACACACTGCTGCTCCATGCCTTTCGCGCCGCGCTTTCGTCCACTCCAAGTCTGCAGTTGTGGATGGTGGGCGATGGTAGCGAGCGTGCCATATTGGAGTGTCTGGCTGTAGAGTTGGGCATCGGTGAGCGCGTAACCTTCTGGGGACAGCAACTCGATGTGGCGCCGTTCTTCTCCGCCGCCGATACCTTTATTATGTCGTCGAAGTCGGAGGGGCTGCCTATATCGCTCCTGCAGGCCTTCTCGTTGAGGCTGCCGGCGATCGTGACCAATGTAGGCGGAATGGCAGAGGTTGTGCAGATCGCGCAGGCGGGATTCACGGTTTCTGCGACGGATTCAGCGGAGATGGCTGCGGCAATTCTGCGCCTGGCAGCCAGCGACGATGAACGGAAGAGATTCTCGAACAATGCGGAAGAAGCGTTCCACACGCGCTTTACTCTAAAGACTATGGTCGATGCCTATATGGACCTTTACCGGGATACTCCGCGAGCCCGGCGCGCATCGATGCTCTGACTGCAACCAGATGTTCTTTAGGTTTAGCGACGGCCTAAAGCCTCATTTGATCGGGGTGAATCATTGCAAATGCCCGTGCTGATTTCGATTACCGGCCAACCGCGTCAACTTTCGGCGGCGTCATGTCTCCCGATTCAGGACGAGCAGCTCTCCACCGGCGTACTCGGATTCCAAATCTACCAGATCAGAATATGTGGAGTTACGACTTGGGCGTGCTTGTCTTGAAGGCTACTCCCCGGAGCATTGCCACGCCCTTTGTGATATCGATGATTGACTGTTTATTCAGCATCTCCAATAATAGACCGATGCCTTTAGCGGCGCTGATTGATCCCTTCCGAACACGTGGTATCACGTTCGCCAGGGCGTCCGCAGCACAACTGGCCCGTAGGAGTCCTTGCGGGTCCTTCATCCAGGCCGGACCTTGCACCGGCGAGCCCATCCTGCGCCGCCGCTCGACCAACTCATCATAAACACCCTCCAGCGGGCTCAGCGCGATTCCCCAGGAACGCGTGGACACCGTTTCCCTTCCACTCTTCGCTATCTGAATTCTCTTCTCCGGGAATTGGTCCAACTCAACTATCGCCGATAAAAGAGACTCACTATCATCCACGTCAGCGCTATAGCCGTTGACGCCGTCTACGATGAGTTCGGGCACAGCCCCCACTCTTGTCGAAACAACGGCCGTCTCGCATGCCATGGCCTCAAACACTGTGCAGGGCCCACCCTCGACACGCGAGGTCAGCAAGTAAACGTCGAGCGCAGAGTACAAGGCTGGAAGATCCGACTTCCGAATGTAGCCAGTAGCACTGGCAGATACGCCCTGCGCTTTGAGTTCCATCAGTTCCGTTGCCCATCCCGGCCCCCCAAGCACAACATGTAGATGGGGTATGCGGCCCGCAGCCTTGCGAGCAACGTCGAGAAAAACATCCGTGCCCTTTCTGCCGCGGTCGAAGTCGCTGCCCTTGTTCCCAACAAAGCCGAGCACGAACCGGTCAGCGGGAATACCAAAACGTCTTCGACTGACCCTCCTCCGCCGGAAAAACTCTGTGTCAACCCCGTGCGGAACTATCGTAACAGGCACTTTGCCTAAAGTGCGCTCCTCAAGATACTCCTTCCATCCGCGGGTACAGACCGTCAAGGCTGAACTCCGCTCGACAGCCATCTGGTGATCGGGCGACCATGTTGTGACATGATGAATCCAAGTCGCAATTGGAGGCAGTGTCTCTTGATCGAAGTTGCGGAACAACTCGATCGAAGACTCGTTAAGGCAGTGGATCGCATCGACCGCCGGAACCAGCGATTGGAGCAGCTCAGGGCGCCTTTCCAACAGACCCTCAGGCAGGAAGTAGAATTCATATTTATCACCAAACCGCTCGATGATTTGCTTTCCCATTTCGCCGATAATCCACCAGGCCACGTTCGGGATCAGGAGAATGCGAGGCTTTCTATTCATTACACTCTCCCATTCCGGCGAAATCTGTTTCTTACGCTTACAGCCAACATGGCAAAGCGCTTCGGCTGCCAAAATGGCGACGGCCATGAACACAGCGACTTAAACATGTAACGAACTTCACCTTTGCGCCCATTGTCCCGTGCGATCAGCCCAGCACTCGTCAACTGTGTTGCGCGAATCCGTCGCCTCCAGGCCCACCGATCTAACCCCCGCAGATCGGCCACCAGCGTCGTATCGATGATCGCCTCGAACCACCGCATCATTACTTCCGGATTCGCGCTGAGGCTGTCCGAATGAAGATAGCAATCCATCAAAGGGTCCTCTATCGCCTCGAACTTCCCCTGCCGTTGGAGTCGAACCAGCATCTCCCAATCCTCACAGGCGCGAATATCTTCGCGGTAACCTCCATCCTGCATGAGCGCCTCCCGTCTGACAAGATAGGTGCACGGTATCGGATTGCAATAGCGCAGCATCTTCCTTGCCGAGATTGGGTCGGTCGCGGGCCGCTCACCACGAATGCCGTTATCGTCGAAGTATCTGAGACCGGTGTAAACAAGTACGGTCTCAGGGCGGACGCATGCAGCCTGGCGCTGAAGTTTCTCCGGCGCCCAAATGTCATCGGCATCCAGCAGCGCAATCCATTCGCTCGATGCATTCTGGATCCCCGTATTTCTGGCAGCCGACAGCCCGCCGTTTGGACGGCTGATGACCCTCGCTCCCAGCTCCGCTGCCAGTGCCGCTGTATTGTCGGTTGAGCCGTCATCGACGACGATCACCTCATCTGGCTTCAATGTCTGCGCAAAGACAGACTTCAAACATCGAGGCAGATAGACTGCCGCGTTGAAGGCCGGAATAACGACACTGATCTTCATGACAAAACTCCACTTGATCTATCTCTGACCCATCCGAGCCGGCATTGGAGCGACCTTTTTTGCCGCTCTTCCCCGTTCATGCATGCCTGTATCTGCACCACTCTGCATACTTAGACGTCGGTCGAAGTTAAGCTCTCAGATTCCGGGCAGGTTACGCTCAGGCCGGGACTCATAAACGGTTTGTGAAAGCAGCCTGCACACGTCCGGCACCGTCTGTTTCGGTGTTCCCTGGCGGCAAGAATGTTCGATTTCACAGGCCTTTGCTGCACACTAACACTTCGACACCGTGCCCCACGTTCATCAGATGGATAGCCTTCTTCGCAGAGTACTGCGCGCGGGAACTCCGCGTCACCGATTTCTAACGCAGTCATATGTCAATGGGATTGGAGTTCCTAAATCGACGACTTCAAAGTCAGTCACTTTCAGTGCCTGCAAATCGTGGGGACCGAATTCGACGTCGGCATACTTTGCAGTGGTGTCAGCATCGTTTTGAGCAGTGAGGGCAATATTGCCTCCGTCAGACAGAAACATGCCGTATTTCTGCATTGCTCGCGCAACCACTCGCGCTGCGGGCGTCAATTGCGACATGTCATACGATGCCTTCAGCCGGAAGTGGGCGCCATATGGCGGCGCAGAAGCCGGCCCCCGTGGACTACCGGCGTGCGTAGCGGGGTGCACAAAAACATTCGCGCGAATTCGCGGATTGGGAAGAATGAATCGAATCGCGTGGTTAATGCTTCCGGAAGCAAGTTCGTCGGCATTGAAGAGCAGCGGAGCGATCGGAAAGCCGGCCGCATCCCCGCTGGTGCACTGATCTCCACGCCCCGACGGCGGATAGACGCGGTTGAGGTTCCATACCGCTACGAAGTTTGCTGTGAGCATGCTCTTTGCGTAGTTGGCCTGGTACGCTTCGTAGAGCTTGCCGAGACTACGGTCGACTACGATGAGATGGCAGTCATTTTGGCCAATATCGCACTGATAGCTGGACTGCCCTTCAATGCCACCTCCTGTGGGGAGCGGTATCTCGGAAACGTAGTCGGAATCGGCAGCCATCCAATCCGCACCTTTGCGAAAAGGGACTTTCGGCGTGCTGGCCGCGGCCTGCAAGACGCGGATACCGAAGTCGACTTGCATCTTTCCCCGTCCCCAACCACCCGCGTCCGCAAGCCAGGCGATTATCGCGGACGACTGGGGATCGACGGGGGTATTGCTCACCTCCTGTGTCCAGATAGCGCCAGTTGGAAAATACGGCGCAGGCGGGACGATGTGCTCCAGCTTTGCAGCCCTGACGTTGACAATGTGGTTGTGAATCGCCAAGCCGGCCACGATGGCGCCGATTCCCAGCACGGAAACGAACAGCACGTTCTTTTTATAGGTCATGGCGGTCCGATGTTCCCTTCGTTTTTGCGAATCAATTCAAGAGCTCCTGCCAACATCTATTACAGTGCTAGATGCTACTGCGCCAGATGCGGCGCCTTCCGGCGGCGCGTGGTTATCGGTTTCAAGGGGTTGTCCCATCGCTTCCGGCTTGCTCGAATTCCATATCTTCCACAGTGAGCCGCGCGTGCAGAGGAATTTGTAAAGCCCGACAACGGCGGCGGCGTTTAGAACCAGCAGCGCACTGGCCGGTGCCGCGATTCGATCCAGTACCGGGATCCTGTAGCGCAAGCCGCTGAAAGCGACTAACCAGCCCACAGCCTGAAAAGCTGCAAACGCTGCAAAGAATGCAGAATCGGCTGAGAGCGCCACTGCGGAGACCAGCAAAAGAATCAGCAGGTACGGCACTATGAGCCGAATAACCTTGTGCGAGACAAGTTGGAACAAAACTCGATTCTGAGGGGTCAGCGTCCACGGCGCGAGTTGAAAGAGCTGGAAGTTTCCCGCCAGCGTGCGTACCTTGCGATGAAACTCGCTCTCAACCGCCTTCGGCCATGTGTCGTAAACGCATGCCTCTGGATCGAGAACGGACCTGTAGCCCTGACGGATGATCGAGAGCGGCTGAAACATGTCGTCAAGGATCATTCCAACTGGCTGCCGAATAAAGAGCTCGCGACGAATAGCATAGAAGCCTCCATACACCCCGACCGGGGAGTCGCAGATAGCCTCACATTTCCTGATCCATTGTTCGAATCGCCAATACAGCCCGCCAACTGCCTCAGATGTGGAGTCGTGGCCATCCTGGCGCAGAATCAGTTCACCAGCCACGCAGCCTACCTTCGGATCTGAAAAATTGCCGACGAGTTGCGCAATCGCGCCCGGAGCAATTTCAGGCCGGATGTCTACGAAGAGGATTACGTCCGAAGTGGCCTCCGCAACCCCTGCGTTGATTGCAGCCGCCTTGCCGCTGTGCTCCTTTAGCACGATGGTTTTGAAATGCGCATGCTCCTGCTGAGCCAGCAATTCTACTGTGCCATCGGTTGAGCCGTCCGAGACAATGATGATCTCTTTGACGTTTGAGTAGTCTAAGTCAAGGAGATGCTGAATCTTGCCTGGGAGCAGTGCGACACCGTTATGCACGGCGAGTACGACACTCACGCTTGGGTTGATCGGTGCGAACTTCCAGGGCCGCGGCCGCAACCTTGCCAACACCCACATCGCCAAAGGGTATCCCGCGTAGGTGTAGAGAATACCGATCAGGGACAGCCAGAAAATGATCTTCACTGCGCGCCCCTACGAAGAATGATCGTCTTGATCGTCTCAAACATGATGAGCATGTCGAGACCTATCGACAAGTGCTTGACGTAATAGAGATCGTATTCGAGCTTTTGCTTTGTTTCTTCCAGGCTTGCACCGTACCTGAAACGCACCTGTGCCCAGCCTGTGATTCCGGGCCGGATTATGTGCCGAAGCTCATAGAAAGGAATCTCGGTGTTGAGCCACTGCACAAACTCGGGGCGCTCCGGGCGCGGACCGACAAATCCCATTTCTCCCCGCAGAACGTTCCAGAGTTGAGGAATCTCATCGAGGCGCGTCTTGCGCATGAATCTGCCTAGAGAAGTGACGCGAGCGTCATTCTTAGTAGCCCAAACAGCACCATTCTTTTCCGCATCCTGTCGCATCGTCCGGAACTTGATTACGGAAAAGGGACGCCCGCGGAGCCCCACCCGGGTCTGGCGAAATAAAATCGGGCCAGGTGAAGAGAGGCGCACGGCCAGGATGATGAAGGGTATTATCGGCAGGCACAGCAACAACCCCGTGAAAGAGACAACGATGGAAACAAGACGCCGGGCGATCTGCTGGGATGCCTTCACATTAAAACCGTGAGTGAAGATAAGAGCGCTGGGATTGAGCCCGTCCAGAGGTAACTTCCCCAAGAGTCGCTCCATAAGGAAACTGGCATCTTCAATCACGACACCGCGGAGGCGAAGGTCAAGGAGCTCACGAACCGGCATCGATCCGCGACGGTCCTCCATGGCAACGATGACACGGTCAATTGGGGGCTTCTCTTGGCAGAATGAGCGGAGATCTGCCGCAAAGTATTCGTGGCCTCTATTGAAATCGCCTTTACCCTCTCCTTCGACAACCTCCATTCCGACATCGTGCCTGGTACGCAGCATCTCGACAACAATTCGTGCCCGCTCGCCGCTTCCCAGCACATAGACGCGTTCGCGGAACGCCGAGAGACCGATAATCCATTCATAGGACCGTCGCCAGAGAACAAGGACAACAGCAAGAATGGAGATGCCGAAGGTAAGTACATGAGGACCGATATAAACATCAGGGAAGAAATAGACAACCACTCCGAGGAGAAAACATAGAACGCTAAGAACCAACATGAGTCGAAAATAGATTTCCCAGCGTGCTGAGATGCGTTGCGGCTCATACAGGTCAAAGTAGTATGAAAGAAGCAAGGCGAGAACAGTGATGGCTGCAATCTTCATGCTGCCGTTCTCATAGATCAGAGCAATGTAAGTATCAGGCCCAATCAGGTACGCGGTGGCCGCAAGAAATGAGCCACCCACCAAGAGCGCTTCGCAAAGAAGCAGCACCAGGGTACGGGTCGGATAGTAGACATTGAAAAGCCGAATCATCCCTATTTCCCGCTTTCCTTTCGCGGCTTGCCATGGTCTCCTGCTTCCGGTTCACCGGAATAGTAATAGTTGTAGTTGTAAGATCCTTTGCGCGGAGCGTCCTTGACGTCGTTGAGCACAAAGCCAAGTACGCGCGAGGCGCCGAAAGCAGCCTTGGTACGCTGAGCGACTTCGAAAGGCGTGGTCGCTACACGGGCAATAAGCAGAACAGCATCGGCGGCGCGAGCAAGGTCCACAGCGTCCGTAACCGCAAGGACCGGCGGGGCGTCGATCACTATCCAATCAAAATTCGGCGCTATAGTCGCGACGAGTTCTTCGATACGGCGATTGGCCACCAATTCTGCAGAGTGATCACTGCACTTGCCGGAAGGGATAAAGGTGAGGTTCGAGATGCGGCCCACACTTTCGTTTTTTGCAGTTTCGGAACTGCTGTCACGCTGCATGATTTCAGCCAATTCTGCCGTCCCCTCCAAATAATCCGATAATCCCGGCGAATTGGGGGCGCCCAGCAGATCGTGGAGCGTGGGGCGGCGCAGATCGCCGTCGATGAGCAGGATGTTATGGATACTGTTGCGCGCCAGGCTCATGGCCAGATTCGCGGCAACAAAGCTCTTGCCTTCCGAAGGCATACCACTCGAAATTAGGATTGTCTTCAGTGGAGCTTCATAGCGAGCCTGGTAGATGTGCGAACGGAGACTGCGAAACTGCTCCACAGCTGCACCGCGGTCTGCGAGCGTTGGAAAGGAGGGTAATGATGGCTTCCACGAGTATTCTGTAATGTTCTCAAGCACAACCTCAGCCTTGGCCTCCGGCTGCTCTTCAACGACGGGGGCCATCCGCGGCTCGGCGACATGGACGTCCTCTGAAACCGACAACTTCCCCCGTTCGAGATATGCTCTTTGAAGTGCTTCATGTATGCGGCTCATAGCTCAATGTCCTTTAGAGAATCAGCGGAATCCCCGGCTGGGCTCAGGTTGTTTGACATGGCGGTTGGAAACGAACTTTCCGGAAACCCAGACAAGGCCGTTGGTGAAATCACAAATGGCTGCTGGTCCAGATCGAGCTCCAGGCAGACCGACTCAACGATACGCGGCGGGATCGGCTTGATCTGCTCCACGTACGCGCTGATCATGGCATGTTCGCAGATTAGATTTATCAGGCGGGGAATCCCCTTCGAGTATTGATGGACAAGGAGCACCGCTTCTGGCGTAAGCACTGGTTGGCTGGCCCCGGCGATGCGAAGTCTCTTTGCAATGTATGCTTTCGTCTCTTCGCTGGTCAGCGGCCGCGTTCTGCACCACAATGAAATGCGTTGGCGAAGCTGGCGAACAGAGGGGTCACGGAGCTTTTCCTCGAGTTCAGGCTGCCCTGAAAGTATGATCTGCACCAGCTTCTCCGATGAGGTCTCGAGATTGGTCAGCAAACGAATCTCTTCAAGAAGTTCCCAGGAAAGATTCTGCGCCTCATCCACCACGATGGCACACAACTCCCCATTGCGGAAACGGTCGATAAGCCAGCGATTGAGCTGCATCAGCATGCCCGACTTCGTCTGAGGCATTCCTGGCCTCGTCCGGGGACCGGCGGGAATACCAAAGTCCGCGAGCACAAAATCAAAAAAATCGAGCACGTCGAGACGCGGGTTGAAGACGAAAGCCGTCGAAATGCGGCGCTCGGTAAAGGAGCTGAGGACAGTCTTGAGCAGCGTCGTCTTGCCTGTGCCCACTTCACCTGTCATGACGACAAACCCCTTTCGTGAGGCGATGCCGTATTGCAGGCAGGCAAGTGCTTCCTGCACATGCGGCATCTTGTACAGAAACCGCGGATCCGGGCAGGCTCCGAAGGGAAAGTCGTTAATGCCGTAGAAGTATCTGTACATGGTTATCCCAGCGCACTTTCTATGGGCTTAGTCGTTCGTGAAAAAAGCTTCCACCGGCTGGGAGGTATCTCAGTCTGGGGAAGACCGTCGATGTGAGAGATGACTGCCAGGGTCGAAAGCTTGGTGAAGGCCCAGATATCCCTCTCACTGCGAAGTGAGGTGTCCCGATACTCGAGCAGCCCCGCAAGAAGCAAGCCCAGAAACAACCCGCCTGCAAGTCCTCCGCCCGCGAACATAAGCCGGTTTGGGAAGACCGGCGCGTCGGGAAGGTTTGGAGCGTCCATGACGCGGAACTGATCGCCCTGCTGACGCTGCTCAAGGGCCGTCGCCATCGACGATTCCTTCATCTTCTTCAGCAGCGAGTTGTAGAAATCCAAAGCCGATTCATGGTCGCGAGTGATCTGCTTGTACTCCTCCTCGACCTGCGGACTCGACGCAATCCTCGACTCGTAGTTGCGGACCTGCTGTTCAATCCCCGCCTGCTCCTGCTTGGCGTCAGCCATGGCCTGTTGCGCCGCGCGAAGCTGAGCCTTCAGTTGCTGCAGCTGCGGCGGGTCAGGACGATTGAAGGTTGGCGCTGCCACAGCCGGCGCCGGTTCCGCCGAAGCGCGCGCGATCTGCGCCTGCAGTTCGGCAATCTTGTGCGAAATCTCAACCACATCGGGATGGTCAGGAGTATAGAGCGCGTTCAGCGCCTGCCGCTGCGCGATTAGCCTATTCAGTTCTGTTTTGCGCTCATCCACAACTGCGCTGGCTGCCGCGGGCTCCGCGTACTGCAGATCGTGGGTTTGCTGGGCCACCATCGCCTGGAGGAAGGTCACGTCCTGCTGGTTGCGGTTCAGCGACTGCGTCACAGCATCAAGCTGCGTGGTCAGCGCCTGAAGCGTGTTCGTGTTCGACTGCTCCTGTTCCGGGAGCCTGCCGAAATACTTCTGCTGGAATGTCGCGAGCTTGGCATCCTGTGCGTCCAGGTTCTTCTTTGAGTCGTCGAGCTGCTGCTTCAGGAACGCTGTCGTGCCCTCGGCCGATTGCTGACGCGCATTCAAATTCTCGCTCACAAACAGTGAGGCAATCTCGCTGCACACCTGTTGGGCCGTATGCGCATCCTGCGCTTTGAACATGATAAAGAAACCCGGCATTCCACCCGACTGCCCAGAGGGAATCGGTTTAATCCCGATAGCGTTTTGCATCAATGCGACGCGGTCATCCATCGAGGCCTGCCCTTGGGCAAACAGATTGTATCGCTTGATAATTGGTTCAATCCGCGAGCGGCTCAGAATCTGCTCTTTCATCGACGCCAGGAGAGCACCCAGATCTTGCTCCACGACCGGCTTGACGTAGTCTTCTGGAACTTTCTGCTGTTCGATGAGTATCAGCGTCTGCGACTGGTATTGCGGAGGAATGATATGACTGACACCGATGCCAACTCCTAGAAGTAGGATTGTCGACGTCAGAATCAGCCAGAACCGCCGCCTCAGAATATCGGCGTAGTCTTCCATGGTTAGTTCACGATGACCAAGCATATGGCTCCTTGAAGATTTACTGCCTTCGGTTTATTTGCCGAGGTGAATATCCGACGCCGAAACTTACCACTTGCAGCAGTTGGCCGAGGGCGTTGGTAGGAAGATTGGAAGTCGACGTTTGGTCGGTCCCTGTGTAACTCGCGAACACAATGAATTTCCGGCCTAGTTGCCTGGTAAACTGTGCTCCGCCAAACGTGTTGTTGGTTACGCCATTGTTGGTCAACCCGGCAGTGCGCATATACCCGCCAGTCAAGCCGACGGTCGTATTCAATCCGAATTGGTGCGAGAAATTCCCCGTGACTGTATCGACCTCGCCTCCAAGAAGGTACCCCCCTCCGCCATTGGCTCCCCTGCTGTAGCCAATGGAGGCCGACGTGAACCGCAACTGATAATTGACCGACGCGTTCACTGCCACATTTGTCGAGGGGGGCACGGCCCCCGGGTCCGAACTGGAAATCCACTGCGGCCCTGCGCTGGCTATCGTAGTGAGGTTCCTGCTCCACTGGTGTTGGATCCCCACAAGCGCAGTGTTGGTCAGAAAGTTGATGCTGTAGTAATCCGGGTAGCCGAACTCGGAAAACATGTAATCTGCCAGAATCGAGTTTCGTCCGTTAAGGCGCCAATTAAGCTTTGCGAACCCCACCCACGCGTTCATATTAAGGCCGTCGCCGTTCGGGTAGCGCACCAGTTCCGAACCGCCGCCACCAGTCAAGGTCGTTGCAAAGTTGAGGCTATGTTCCATTTCCCCACCTGCACCGTTATCGATAACGTGGGTATTCACCGTCAGGATCGACTGACTGGTTGACGGGGTGGGGTTCGGGTTGGGCAGGCCTATCGGTTCCCCGGTGCCTGGGAGTCCGGAAAAACCCGTAGTCGGTGCCTGAGGAAGATAGCTTATGTCGTCACTGAGCCGCAGCTTCCACTTGCGCCAGTCAATCCCTTGCGATACATACATGTGCTGATAAAGGCCGGTTTCGTAGCCAGGTCCGGATATGGTCCAGGTATAGCCGCCGCCATAATCCAGGACGAACGGCCTACGTACGTCGCTATTCGAATAATTCAGCGACCCGGATGCGGTCACCGTATGCATATTTGGAATGCTGCTGCTCATCTGATCGCTCTCTGAGTAGCGCAAAGCATAGTACAGATTGCGGGCGGCCGGCAGATTGCGCGGGCCGGTCGCAGCGGGCGCAACCTGCGCCGGAACCGAGGCACAAACGATAAAAAGAAAAACCAGAATTATCAGTGTCGTTTTCATTTTTGCCACCTTACGGAACCACGATTGTGTCGCCGGGTTTCAGAACCAGGTTAAGCAACCTGTCGCCCTTCAATGCTTCCTTGTAATGCACCGGAATTCGTTGCTGCGACCCTGGCTCGTTGCGCAGAATGTAAATCTTCTTTGAATTGGCAAAGTCCGTAAGACCCCCAGCGCTGGAAATCGCTTCCAGCAACGTCATGCCGTGGGTCATCTCAACCGGTCCCCGCTTCACAACCTCGCCCAGAAGGTAAACAACCTTGCTGTGAATCTGGGTGATCACAACCGATACGTTCGGTTCCTGAATGTACTTCTTGAGCTTTGTCGAAATCTGATTGGCCAGCTGTACTGGCGTGATTCCGGCGGCCTGTACATCTCCAATGAGCGCCAGTGAGATCATCCCGTCAGGCCTGACGAGGATCGTGCCCGAGAGCGTCGGCTCCTTCCAGACAGTGATGGTAAGCACGTCGGATGCGCCAATTACATAGCTGTCGGCCCCGGTTCCCTCAGTTGCAGCTCGAGCAGTTGCGGTTTGATCGGCTGCAGCCGACGCCGTCTGGTCACTCTTTCCACCAGACTGTTCCTGCTGGCTCTGGCCATAGATGCTCGATACAAAAAATGCCAGAATAAGAAGTCTTCCTGAATTCATACCGCCACTCCGTTCTTGTTGGAAGCAGGTTGATCTTCCGCTTCCACTTGCTTGAGCTTGTAGAGCAACGCCTTATAACTAATCCCCAGTTCGTCCGCGGCGCGCTTACGATTTCCTCCGTTCGCAGCCAGAACCTCGGAGATCAACTGACGCTCGATCTGGGTGGATGCTGCTCGCGCGGCGTCCTTCAGCGAGAATGACCTGCGCTGCCCATTCGACTTCACCGATGAGGCAGCCGCCTTGAGCGCAGCGAGGGAAACAGACTGGTCTCCGATCGCCACAAAGGTCTTGATCGCGGTCTGAAGTTCGGATAGGTTTTCGGGCCAGGTGTGCTCCATTAGGAACCCAATGATTTCCTCCTGTAAAACCGGCTTCGGACGGTCAAACTGTTTGGAATACTGCGTTAAGAGGTCATCGGCTATGGAGAGAATCTCGGACTTTCTACAGCGCAGAGGTGAAATCCGGAGCGTGACTGCCGAAACCAGATAATAGAAATCTTCTCTCATGCGCGACGTTTTGACGTCCCCAATAAGTTCGCGGCTCGTACCACAAAGGAGGCGGCTGCCAAGGGCCTCCGCGGAGTGAAAATAGGTTTCGATGATCAGTTCCTGAAGTGAAAGGCTAAGATCCCCAACCTCAGATAGGTAGACCGTTCCCTTGGTCGAGAAAGCCGATTGCAAAGCTTCGACATCGGCTTCGGCGCTGTGGATTTCCGTGTAGGCACTGCGAGACCGATGCGACTGGGAATGGATTTGGGCGGCAATTGAACGCTTTCCAACACCGTGCTCGCCCATAATCAGGACAGGACAATCACTATCGGCAATCCGGGCAATCGCCCGCTGAATCTGCGCCTCAATCGGGGCAAACTGCTTCGTCTGTCGCCTGACATTTGGAATGGTTGTACCGGTTGCCATGAAGGGTCCTAGGTTCACACCCCTGCTTTAGCAATACGGGTTCCAAACCTGGGGGCAGTACTTGGAATTGGCTTTCCACAGGCTATATCCGCCCTTGAGAGCTTTTCCGGGATAAGCGGATGACTAAATATGGGAAATGTTTTTCCCTCCCTGTGGAAAGTATTGTGACATTAATTTCCCAGTAAAGTGGAAAAAGTTTTCCACTGGACCGGTACAACTCGTTCCTGATTCCGGACAACTCTTGGGGAATTCCCTTCGATTGAGCCGTTCCACTTTCGGCATTGCGATTGCTAAGGAAGGTGTAACGGTTTGTAATGCCGAAAGTCCCTCTATTGGAGAATATGGCCCAGTACATCCAGATGCCAGCGATTCCGAGGAACCCCTGGTCCTTCCGGGACGCTCCTTTTGCATGGAGAGTGGTGATTATTGGCGTGCTCTTTGCCGCGGTGTACCATCGTGTGCTCGCCGGCCTCGTAAGAACTTGGTGGGTGAACCCCGATTTTTCCCACGGTTTCCTGGTCCCCATCTTTGCGGCGTATCTGGTGTGGGCTAAGAGAAAAACCCTTCTAGAGAAACACGCCGCTCCTACCTCAAGCGGAATTGCCGTCGTGGCCCTGGGGCTGGCGGTGCTGCTCCTGGGTGAATATGGCGCTGCGATCTTCTTGTCACGGGTCTCAGTGGTGATACTGCTGGCCGGGTTAGTGCTTTGTTTTGGCGGGTGGCAGCTTCTCAAAGACCTTCGCTTCGCTTTGCTGGTACTTTTCCTGGCCATCCCTCTTCCAGCTATTATTTTCAACGAGATAGCCATTCCTCTCCAGATCCTCGCTTCGAAGCTCGCCAGCCATTTGCTTCCTTTATTTGGTGTGCCGGTTCTGCGCGAGGGCAACGTAATTGAGCTCCCTTCCATACAGTTGGAGGTGGCGGAGGCTTGCAGCGGCATCCGCTCCCTGGTCAGTCTATTCACGCTCTCGGTCTTTTTTGGGTACTTTCTGGAGAAGACCTTTCCACGGAGGGCGGCACTCGCCCTGGCCAGCATTCCCATTGCTATAGCGGCCAACGCAATTCGCATTTTCGGCACCGGATTATGCATCCAGTACTGGGATCCGGATAAGGCGCTAGGCTTTTTCCACGAGTTTTCCGGCTGGGTTATGTTTCTCGTCTCCCTCGCTTCTCTCTTCATTGTTCATAGCGCCATGCATTTTATTCCGGCGCGAAGGGGGCAGGCTTGAAGAGTTTTCGCTTCTGGGTGGTCGCCGCGATGCTGGCTGCAACAGCCTTGGTGCTGTTTGCCCGCGGAAATGCTGACGTGATTCCGGTCAGCGAGCCCTTGCCCGGTGTTCCGCGCTCGATTGCCGGATGGTCGGGAACCGATGTGCAAATCGATCAGGATACTCTCAAAGTTCTTGGAGCCGGTAACTTCCTGTCGCGCATTTATGCCCTGGATGGGCAGCCCCAGTCGATCGACCTCTTTGTCGCCTATTTCCCCTCCCAGAGGACAGGCGTCACCATTCATTCTCCGAAAAACTGCCTGCCAGGCGCCGGCTGGGACTTTGAATCGTCGCAGTATGTCGACCTGAAGGACGCGAACGGCCACGCGCATCGGGTGGGAGAATACGTCATCGCCAACGGGGAGAATAGGCGGTTCGTCATTTATTGGTATCAGGCGCACGGACGCAGCGTTGCCGGCGAATACCTGGCCAAGCTCTATATGGTGACCGACGCAATGCGGATGAATCGTACCGACGGCGCGTTGGTCAGAGTCACAACGCCGATCGATCCCAAAGAAGACACTTTGCAGGCAAAGGCTCGGGTCGAGGCATTTACAGCGCAGCTTGTGCCTTCGCTCCCCCGCTTTATCCCCGACTGAGCGGATTCGAAGGAGAAGAGAATGACAACCCGGTCTGGCAGGAAAATGCCGGTTGCGTTCGCGGGAATGCAGTCAGCAAAGTTTGATGATGATGAGAAGTTCGTTCAAAACAGTTCAGCTGGTGATAGATAACAGGTGGAAGCAAATGAATAGGCGAAAAACGCTTTCGGTGGTCATGCTCTTTATGGCGGTCGCTATGTTGGCGGGATGTCACGGCGACCGAAGTATACGGAAGCATAAATATCTTGAGAGCGGCAGGCGATTCAGCGCGGATGGCAAATATAGAGAAGCCGCGATCCAGTACTTGAACGCTCTCAAGGTCGACAGTGACTTCATCGATGCTCATTATGAGCTCGCGCAGGCGTACGAGCACATGGGGCAATCAACCGAGGCGCGCGCGGAACTCGCGCGAACCATAGACTTGCAGCCTGACAACTACAAGGCACGGATCGACCTTGGAAACCTCTTGTTCGCTGACGGCAGAACCAACGAAGCGCAGGAACAGGCCGATGCAGTCTTGACCGCGCAACCTGGCAACCCGGGCGTTCACGCTTTGCTCTCCGCGATTGCGGTCAGGCGGGGAAATAAGGATCAGGCCCTGGCCGAAATTCATCGCGCTCTTGATCTCGATCCAAACCGGGCGGCATTCCATGAGGATCTCGCGCTCCTTCAGGCGGGCGATCCAGCCATGGCTTCTTCTGTCGAAGCTGAGTTCAAGGCGGCTGTAGAACTCGATCCAAGATCGGTGAACGCCAAGCTGCTGCTGGCGGCATTCTATGCCCGGAACAATCGCTTGCCGGAAGCCGAAAAAATAAGTTGGGACGCAGTCGCGGCGGATACCACCAGCCTGGCCGCCAGGGCAAATGTCGCCCAGGTCATTCTCAAGCGGGGAGACCCCGCCAGGGCCGAGCAAGTGCTCCGTCAGGCGTCGAACGACTTCTCCGACGATCCCCAGGGCGTCCGCATTCTGGCGGACTACTACGCCGACTCCGGCCAGTTGGATAGGGCCGTCGCGCAGTTCTCAAGTCTAGCTGCAAAATATCCGAAAAACGTCGTCGTGAAGAAGGGGTACATTCGAGTTCTGCTCCAGGTCAAGGACAACGCAACCGCACGAATCCTGGTTGCCGATTTGGTCAAGGACAACCCCAAGGATCCTGAAGTGGCGGCGCTGAACGGAATCGTGTTGCTCAGAGGCGGAAATGCAAATGATGCCGTGAATGCCCTTCAGCAAGGTGCCGGAAACTTCCCGCGAGACGCCTTCATTCAATACTGGCTGGGCAAGGCCGCGCTGGCAAAGGGTGATCTGTCCCTGGCCGAAAATGCCTTCCGCCAGGCAGCGGAGCTGAATCCATCCGCGCGCGACGCACAGAAGGAGTTGGCGCGAATCGCAAGCCAGCGCGGTGACATGGGTATGCTGGCCGATGTAGCTGACAAGACGATCGCCGCGTCTCCCCATTTTCCTGGCGGATATGTGTGGCGCGCCGTCGCGGAAATGAATCGTAACGCGCCTGATAAGGCTGAAGGTGACCTGAAAACCGCAATCAACGTGGCTCCGCAGGGCTCGCATGCCTATCTCCAATTCGGCAAGCTTCGCTTCGCGCAGAAACGCTTTCCCGAAGGAGTCGCACTACTGCAGCAGGCATTGCAAAACAACCCCAATTCCGTAGAAGCCATGCGCATGCTGGTTAGTTACGACCTATACGGGAAACAACCGGCGAAAGCCCTGGCTCGCTTGAATGCGCAAATCGCCAGAAGCCCTGAAAACAGCAGTTTTTATGACCTTCTCGCGCAATTACAGATTCAAAGCAAGAAGCTGGACCAGGCTGCTGCTGCGGCTCAAAAGGCTATCCAGCTGAATTCCAGTGATGGTGATGCGGTCATGCTGTTCGCACAGATTGCGGTTCAGCGCGGACAGACGGCCAATGCCATTCAAACCTGGGAACAGTGGTTGAATGCGCATCCCGGCGATGCCAGCGCCCTCGCAATTCTCGGAACCCTCGAGGAATCGCGTGGAGATCAGGGTAAGGCCGAGGCATACTACAGGAAATCCCTGCAGATTCAACCCCAGCAACCTATCGCAGCCAACAATCTTGCCTATCGGATGCTGGTGAATGGCAAAACCCCGGAAGCCGCCTTGACACTCGCCAAAACGGCCCGGCAGGGCATGCCGAACTCGCACAACACCGCCGACACTCTGGCGTGGGCCTACTACTACAATGGAACCTACGAATTCGCCCGCGATCTTCTCGAAGACGCAATCAACACAGATCCAAACTGCGCCGAAATGCAATATCACCTGGGAATGGTATACAGCAAACTCAGGGATAAGAACAACGCGGTGATTCACTTGAAAATAGCCATATCCCTGGCGCCCGATTCGCCGGATGGGAAGGACGCAAAAGCGGCGTTGCGCGGACTAGGTTAGACTGCAATAGCGGCTTGATGATAGTTGGTTTGCGGAGCGTCAGCTGCCAGTGTGTTCCGCTTGCTTGTGCCTAGCGAATAACCTGCGCAGTCCCCATTGATCAGAGTCAATATCGATATGTCAAACAACACCAAGACCATCGCTCGGAATGCAGGCTGGTACGGCCTCGAGAATGTAATCAGTGCGGTCATTACGCTGTTTACTTCGATTGCGATTGCCCGCACGCTGGGTCCGGCTAAGATGGGCTACATCATCTACGTTATGTGGATCGCGTCTGTGGTCAGCAGCCTGGGCGGACTCGGCATTCCGGCAACTACATCGAAGTATATGGCCGAGTTTGTCGGCATGGGCGACCGGGGTACTGCACGGTACATCTACTTCCGCACTCTGCTGTTACAGATGGGGCTGGCGACGCTCGCCACTATAGGCGTTCTCTTCTGGACTCTGAGTGATGCCAATGCAGAGTACAGAGTGGCCTCAGTCCTTGTGGTTCTCAGCATCTGGCCTTCGATGGTCAACACCATCTCCGCTCAGGCCAACGTCGCAACAGAAGAGTTGTCGAGAAATCTTCCGGCCTCGGTCATTTCCACTTTCGTCTACTTTATTGCAATTACCGCAACAGCGGTGCTGAATTGGGGTGTAGTCGGCGTCGGAGCGGCGTTTTTCATCTCGCGAGTTGTCGATTTTCTTGTTCGGATCTTCCCAACAATGAAGCGCGTGATCTCGTGGGACACGACCCATGTTCAGCCTGCGGGGTTGGGCAAGCGAATGATGAGCTTTGCGTGGCAGAGCGTCGCCAGCATGGTTTTGGCATTGATCGTGTGGAACCGGTCGGAAGTCATGCTGCTGAAGTACCTCTGCTCGGATATCCGCCAGGTGGCGTTTTACTCTGTGGCATTCAGCATGGCCGACCGGCTGCTGATTGGCGCAAGTATTTTCGGGTCGGCGGCCTCGACCACGATCTTTGCTCAGTACGGGCGCGATAAGTCCAAGCTCTCTGCCATTACGGCTTCTTCATTTCGCTACCTTTCACTCACGACAATTCCGCTGCACTTCATCTCTACCGCTCTCGCGGCGCCTGCGTTACTTCTTCTATACGGCAGCAAGTACCAGGACGCGGGCATGGTTGTGACGTTGGCTCCCCTGCTTTGTATGCCCAAAGCGTTCATCGGTCCTGTGCAGAGTCTTTTGCAGTGCGCTGAGCGGCAGAGCTATGTCATCCTGGGGACAGTACTCGCGGGCATAGTCGATATCGGAGTGGCTTGGTGGCTCATTCCGGCTCATGGCGCGGTGGGTGCCTGCATCGGCAGTGGAGCGGCGCAGGTTGTGGCCGTTGTAATGATGTGGGCCGTGGGCATACATCTCTACAAAGTGAAACTTCCCTGGATGCTGGTTGCAAAGGTCACATTCATTAGCATACTGGCATCGCTGACCGCGCTTTACATAGCTTTGCAATTCACTCCGTTTTGGGCAGTTTTGTGGGGTGGAAGCGCTTCACTAATCGTTCTCTTCGGACTCTTCTACATGTTGCGCGTGTTGGAACCGGAAGATCGCGACCGCCTCACTATCCTCACGGGGTCACTGCCGAAGCCAATCGCCGGGCCAGTAAATGCGCTCTTGTCGTCGCTGATCCGCCCGGCGCTTGCGGCCGTGAGTACAACAAAAGGTCCCACATTGGGCTGAACTGCGACCGCGATTAGACGGGCCGTCCACCGCGATCGGACGGTGAACCGTCGGAACGAATTGCCGAGATTCCTGCTCGACAGGCTACCCCGGGTTGTGCCTCACCGGACAGGCAATTGGCGCACTGTAACGGGAGCGTAAGTCTTTGACAGACTTCAGAAGCGTATTCGATACTCAAAAACGTTGGCTCTGTCTTTGGGCGCGCCTTTCCGGCGACAGCGGCTACCTGCAAAAGGCAAATCGACTCAATGAACCTCCCTCGACACGCAGAAATCTGGCTAATACCGTATCTGAAAGATCGTCTCCGGAAAAGTATGCGGTCCCTAAGACCAAAGCGTGCCTGGGTTGCCATCACCGATCATTACGAGCCGCTGGGCATGGACGCATCAATTAAAACCGCGCTTGCCCGCGTGGCGCAGTGGCGCGAGAATTGGCCGCGTATTGCGGACGACGCTCCCCGAGACGCCGCAGGTCAGCGCCCCCAATACAGCTTTTTCTACCCGCAGGAGGAGTATCGTCGCGACTTGCTCGACGACATATCCGAAATAGTGCGCCTCGGAGTCGGCGATGTCGAGGTACATCTCCACCACGACAACGAGCAGCGCGATGCCTTCATCCGGAAGGTGAGTGAATACTGCCGCCGGCTCGCGGATGACCATGGCCTTCTTCACCAGAAGAATGGCCGCACGGTCTTCGGCTTTATTCATGGCAACTGGGCGCTGGATAACTCACGCCCGGATGGCAAATGGTGCGGCCTCAACGGAGAAATCGCACTTCTGCGTGATCTCGGCTGCTACGCCGACTTCACCATGCCGTCCGCTCCCTCATCGACTCAGGGGCGGGTGCTCAACCAGATCTACTGGTGCACAAATAATCCCGACAATCGGCCGAGGTCGTTCGATCACGGGATCGAAGCCACTGTCGGCGGCGGCAAGCGCGGCGACCTGCTCATGATCACCGGGCCATTCGGCTTGCGTTTCGCCGGCCGGCTGCTGCCGCGGCTTGAAACCGGGGAGATCGCCGGTTACGACATGCCGGCGCCGTCGCGCGTGCGGCAGTGGTTCGACCTGGCCCCAACAATCGGTAACGATCTCTTCATCAAGCTCTATACCCACGGCGCGCCGGATAGAAATCGCGAGCCGCTGCTCAATGGTGGGCTCGGCAATCTCTTCCGCTGGCTCCATGAAGAAGCGAACCGAAGAAGCATCGAAATCCACTGGGCCACGGCTTGGCAAATGTACCAGGCCGCCGACGCACTGATTCATGGCCGCCAACCTGTTCCCTGTTCGGCGGCGGATGTGCCGGGAGCGAGCCGATGGGTCTCCTGAATGTTCTCCTTGTCACCTATTCGTTTCCACCCGCCGGAGGCGTCGGAGTGCTTCGCGCCGCAAGCCTCGCGCGTTACTTTCCCGCCGAAGGAATTCGACTCGATGTGCTCACCGCGCGCAACGCTTCCACCGTAGGCGCCGACTCTGCGCTGCTCAGGGAGATTCCCAGCGAGGTCACTGTTCACCGCACCATCACGCTCGACCTTCCCTTCGGCGTCAAAAAGGGTATCAAAAGGCTGATCACCGCAGGAAAATCAACCACGGGCACAGCCGCCGCTGCCACCCCAGCCGACAAGCCAAACTTCCTCAAGAGAGCCCTGCAGGACCTTCTACTGCCCGACCCACAGGTGACGTGGCTTCCGGTGCTCACACGTGCCGCTCGGCGAATCGTCAAGACCCGCAACATTGACCTCGTTCTCATTACGGCGCCGCCATTCTCCAGCGTGCTGCTGGTGGAGAGACTCCGAAAGGAGTTCCCTCATCTGCATGTTGTAGTCGATTTCCGCGATGAGTGGCTCTCGACAACGATCGACCTCGTCAGCTTCAGCCGCAGCGAGCGAGCTCTCAAGGTCGCTCGTAACGCTGAAGCCAACGCCGTCAAAAGTGCTACCGCAGTCGTTGCAGTTACTGATGCCGCCCGCCGCGAGATTCATGGCCGGTACCCGAACGAGCCTGAGAGCAAGTTCCATCACATTCCGAATGGATTCGACGCCACCAGGCTACAATCCTCCACAAGCTCTCCAACCCCGCGGCCCGATGGCAAAATCATCGTTACCTACGTTGGCTCGATTTATACCTCGACCGAGCCAACCACGCTGGTCCAGGCCCTGCAATCTCTGCCGCCCGAGATCAAGTCCCAATTCAAACTCCGCTTCATCGGCCACATTGAGGAGCCTCGTTACCGCGAAGCCCTTCTGCAATTGGGAGACATGGTCGAATTGAAGGGCTACATGCCGCAGCACGAGGCCCTGAACCTGATGAATGAGACTGATTATGTCCTGCTCATCTCCCACGACCGTCTGAACATCTCGGCCAAGTTCTACGACTACATCGGCGCAGGCAAACCCATGCTCGCCTGCGTCCATCCCGATGGCGACATCCGCATCTTGCTCGAAAAACTCCGCGCGGGATGGTGGGCAGACAGTCACGATGTCGAAGCCATTCGCCAACTCTTCCTCGACACCGCGGCCCGCGGTGATTCGCTGTCAACATTGTTTCAACCTGACCGTCAAGAAATCGCGCAATACGAACGCAAGCCTCTCGCACAGCGTTACGCCGCCCTGCTGCATTCCGTAGCCGGAAATCAGCGCAAGGCCGGCTCACAATCGCCGGCAGCCAAACTGGCCCAAGAGGCCAGATAGTCATGCTCAAAATCGCGGTCGTCACACGCTATTTCCCCAGCTCAGCGGAACCCTGGCAGGGCCGTTCGGCCTATCAGACCCTGCGTTTGGTTGCCCACCAAGCCGACCTGCGTGTCTTCTATCCCAACGCAAGTTATCCGTCTCTGCTCAAGCCCCGCAGCAGAACCTACCACAAGCTCGACGCATCATGGAGTCCGCCAGATGTGAAGACGAATTATTACGATTTCCCTTCCCTGCCGCTGATCTCCAGGCCCATCAACGGCTGGTTGGCCGCCCGTGCGCTCTTGCCTCATGTCCGCGCTTTTGCCCCCGACCTCATCTTCAGTTGCATTCTCTATCCTGATGGATATTCCGCCCTCAAGATCGGCCAGGCGCTCTCCGTTCCTGTCGTTGCCATGAGCATTGGCTCCGACATCAACCGCATTGGCGATCGTGTCTCAGCGATGCATACCCGCACAGTCTTGCGCGAAGCCGATTTTCTGGTCACCGTCAGCGACGACCTGCGCAAGAAGGCTATAGTGATGGGCGCCTCGCCTCAGAAAACCCGCTCCATCCTCAACGGTTGCGATCTCTCGGTCTTCCACGTCAGGGACCGGATGGAGGCGCGGCAGAAGTTGTGCATTGACCCGGCCGCGGAGGCAGTCCTCTACATCGGGCGAATGGACGTGAAGAAAGGTCTGCGCGAGCTGGTCGAAGCGGCGGTTTCGCTGCACCCGGACCGCCCCAATCTACACGTGTATATGGTTGGCGAAGGACCGGACAGACCAATCATTCAAAGCGCCATCGATGCCGGCAACGCCGCCGGCTATATCCACGCACTGCCGGCTTGCGCCTTCGCCGATGTCGCCGTCTGGATGGCCGCAGCCAATCTTGTCACCCTGCCAAGTTACATGGAAGGTTGCCCCAACGTCGTCCTGGAGGCTTTGGCCTGCGGACGTCCCGTCGTAGCCACCAATGTCGGCGGCATTCCCGAGATTATGAACGATTCCTGCGGACGCCTCGTGCCCCCTCGCGAACCAGCGGCGCTCGCCCTGGCCATTGGCTCGGTCCTCGACAGCCCCTGGAACGCAGCGGCCATCTCCGCGCACCGGAGCCGCA
>PKXI01000277.1:0-6466 GCA_003133425.1 Acidobacteriaceae bacterium | reverse complement strand
CCCCGGCCGAAAGCGCTCTAAGGCCGTCCGAGCACGACTCCTGCCCGCTCCTGCGCCCTCCGGCCGCTTCACGCCGCTGCAACAAGCGATCAGTTCGGCTCCGGATCCGCCGGCCCTGTTTGCCCCGGCCTCACTGGAATCGCCTGAACCTCCGATTCCTGCAGCTTATAGAGAAGTGATCTGTAGCTGATGTTGAGCCATTTGGCCGTTTTTCGCCGGCTCCAGCCATTCGCCTGCAGCACTTTCAGAATGATCTCCCTCTCCAGGCCCCGCGTGGCAGCCTTGGTTATCTCCTTGAGTGAGATGGGTTGGGCCAGGTCAATCTCCGGCACCATTCTGGACGGCGCAATCGGAAGCAGGTCCGCCGCCAGCGCCTCCTCGTCGCCGATCAGGACATAGCTGCGGATCATGTTTTCCAGTTGACGGATATTCCCCGGCCAATGGTATCGATGCATCATGCGCATTATTTCGCGTGAAAGCGGCTTGGGATCGAGACGAAAGGCTTTCGAATGCTGATCAAGAAAGTAGTCGATCAGCACAGGCAAGTCCTCGGCTCTTTGACGCAGCGGCGGCAGGTCGATGGTCACCGCGTTGATGCGGTAGAAGAAGTCAAGCCGGAATCCTCCGTCCTCGGTCTGCTGCCGAAGGTTTCCATTGGCCGCGCAGACCAGCCGCATATCCACGCGCCGCGACTCCTGTGCCCCCACCCGCATAAAGCTGCCGTCCTGCAGCACTTGCAGAAGCTTCGACTGAATAGACATATCCAGCCCGCTCACTTCATCCAGGAAAAGGGTTCCCCCATGCGCTAGTTCCAGGCGGCCACGCTTGGTTGCATACGCCCCGGTGAATGCTCCCTTTTCATACCCAAAAAGTTCCGACTCGATCAGAGAGTGTGGGATTGCCGGGCACGTTACCTTCACCCAGGCGGCGTTCGACCGATTGGAGCGCGTATGCAACAACTTGGCAAATATATCCTTGCCCGTCCCGCTCTCGCCCTGCACCAGAACTGGGACAGTCGTCTCCGCAATTCGTTCCAGCTTTTCGCGGACAGCCGCCATCAGCGATGATTGTCCGAAGATCACATCCATCGGCGGAAGATCACGGATATCGACAAACGAATTGGCACGTGCCAGAGGCATTCATTTTCCGTTTCGGGGAAAGGTACCTTCAGTTCTACATAGCAACTTTGGGTCCATTCCACAGTCCAGATGATCGCTTGATATCACACAAAAGTAACCTATTCATAAACCCTACAGTGATCTTGTGCCACTTTTCCTCATATCGCGTACAGAGTATTAATCTAGATTGTGTAAAACCCTGCACAAATGGCGAAATATTTACCACTTCCGATGGTAAGATGATCTTCACGGCTTCATGTTTTGGGCTCCTCGTTCTCTCTCGATTGAGATGATCCGCATCGGAGCGCTTTTTCGGCAGCCCGCAGCCAATCGCCATCTTATTTGTCCAAGTTATCTCTTCCCGGTATTCATGCCTCAGGAACGGAGCTTGTCACAGGTTATTTTTGGCAGCAGCTGGAGGAACTGGGATGTCTGGCACTGGCCCGAGAAATGGAGCTCCATCAAAGACACGGGGCAAGCGTGGTCCCCATATTGTCGTTCTTGACGCCGATCCGGCAATCCTGGATTACATATTCGATATTCTCTCAGACCGCTTCAGGGTGAGCCTGCTCACCGAGACCACCGAGCTTGGCCGGTGCCTCAAAGAATCTCCGCCGCCTGACCTGCTGCTGATGGACTGGAACATTGTCGAAGACGAAGCCGACGAAAACGCGCTAGCCCTGCTTGCAAAAACCCACGCCGCCAAACCAGCTCTCCCTATCATCATGCTCGCCTGCTCAGCCGAGCTGAAGGAGGTCATTGCAGCCACCCACATGGGCGCCGCTGACGTGATCCTCAAGCCTTTCAGAAAAACCGATATCGATAATGCCGTCCACCAGTGCCTCATGAAGTCAGGCAAGCAATCGGCCGACAGCGAAATCGAAGAAATCCCCCTCAATGAGAACACTTCCTTTGTCCGGTCCTGCAAGCGTATGCGGGAGATTGAGTCCCAATGCACTCTGGTCGCGCGTGCTGACATTCCCGTCCTCATCCTCGGTGAGAGCGGCACCGGCAAGGAAGTCGCGGCCATGCTCATTCACAAGTTATCGGCCCGCAGCCAGCGCAGCTTCTTGAAGGTCAATTGCGCGGCCATGCCTGCCGATCTGCTTGAAAGCGAATTGTTCGGTTATGAGCAGGGCGCCTTTACCGGTGCTGTCAAGCCCAAGCCCGGCAAGTTCGAGATCTGCAATAACGGCACCATTCTCCTGGACGAAATTGGCGAAATGCCGCCCGTGCTGCAGGCCAAGCTCCTCCAGGTTCTTCAGGACGGAAGCTTCTCGCGCCTCGGAAGCCGCACCAGCGTCAAGGTCGATGTCCGCGTAATCGCCGCAACCAACGTCGACATCAAGGCGGCCATTGCCGACAAGTCGTTTCGAGAGGACCTCTACTATCGTCTGAACGGTTTTACGCTCAAGATGCCCCCGCTGCGCGAACGCACTGAGGAAATCCCGATCCTGTCACAGCACTTCATGCGCAAGGTCGCGGCTAAGTATGACTGCCAGGCGTTGCCAATCTCCCCTGCACTCCTGCATGCTCTCACCAGCTATTCATGGCCCGGCAATCTCCGTGAGTTGGAAAATACGATCAAGCGTTTCCTCGTCCTGGCAGACGAGCAGGCAATCATCGACGAGCTCAATCCTCGGCCGCGATTCGCTTCGTTCGCGCCTGCCGGCGAAGGTGGCGCAGAAAACGACAGAAGCCTGAAGCATCTCGTCCGCAATTTGAAGGGGGGAGCTGAAGCTGCAGCGATAGCGCAGTCGTTGGAAATCTCTGGATGGAACCGCAAAGTCGCCGCAAACGACCTGCAGATCAGCTACAAGGCCCTGTTGTACAAGATCAAACAATACAATCTCAGCCCGCCGCCTCGAAAGCGGCAAGTCTCCATCGCGAAGACGCCAAGTCTTGATCGGGTGCAAAGTGCGTAACTCCCCGCGCTCCAATGTTGAGCGTGCGGAAAAGAAAAGATTGTGATACAGTTCGGAGCCGGGACGGTTTAGTGTTTTCTGGGAAGGCCGGCCTGAAATTGAAACGGAACGACCTCCGGGTGACGCTCCTGGCAGCCCGCTTCAGGTAAATCGAGGCGAACTGAATATGGCGCGCCCCATTCTCTACACTTTATTGCCTTGAAATATCTGACTACTCCGATCTGCGAAAGTCGTTTCGAAAGCTACACCGATCTGGTTCCAAACTGGGCTTGCCCTCATCACAACCTAATCATTAACATGAGGATACGTCTCACCTGCGCCGTCCCTCGCAGTCCCCTCACGGAGATTGGGGTTGGACAGAGCATTCGGAGATTATCCACTTCGGCTTACTACTTTTTCCGCGCCTTCGGGTCTGCATACTCAGTAATGCGCGGGTTATTACCATGGTCGCACCGATCCTAGCACGAAACTGGAATTGGCATTGCTACAAGCCATTCAGGATCATAAAGATACGTTGGCGCTACTCTGTCGGATAGCAAGCTGGGGCGAGGCGAGAAAGATCGACGATTGATGATTGAAACAAACGCATCCAAGTCGGAAAAGGTCGTGATCCAATTCGGCACCAGGACCATCAAAGGCTACCTGGAATCCCCGGCTTGGAACACGATCGAAGATCTCTTGGGGAATGCGCCCCAAAGCTCGCTTGAAAACTTCCGCATTCGCCTCCTCGAATCGGATGTGGTTGAGGACGTCTCGATCAAGGACGTCAAGGCAGTCTTTTATGTAAACAGCTTTGATGGAAACTCGATTCGCAATCATCTCAATTTCCATACCCGCGCGCCCATCGTCCACGGTATATGGATGCGGTGCCAATTCCGCGATGGCGAAGTCATGGAGGGAATCGTATACAACTCCATCCGCTATCTCGTTGATCCGGGATTCTTCGTGCTGCCAACCGACCCAGGCAGCAACAACAAGCTCGTTTATGTTGTTAAGAGCTGGCTCGTCGACCACCGCGTTCTCGGCTTGCGAAAACTCTAATTGGTCGAAACCGATTCCCTCAGAATTGAATAATCTAGAATCTCAGCGGCTACTCCCGTCAAACTCATCAACGCGCTTTCCTTGCGGACCGCTCGCCCTCGGCATCGAATCCGACAACGGGTCGAGAGTGTGATCTCAGGAGGCATATCGATCAAAAATTCAAAATCCCGATCGATCATCGCGCTGTCGGCCAAAGATAGATAGAAATATACTCCACGGTTGCTCAGGTCCCGGGTATAAGCCGGAATCTCGCGGTCTCCTACCAGCACCGTCAGCGGCGCACTTATCTTGAAGCGCTGGCTTCCCCGCTGATCGTTTGCTGTTGTCACTTCTTTGGTCATGCGCACCATTTCATTAAAAATTCCATCATTCGCCGCGGATCGCAATCCGTTGCGTATTTGCCGAACCTGGGCAATCTGGACGGCCTTCACACCTTTTGCGCAAACAAATCGCCGTTCTTTGCCTGCAAAACTTTTGCTGATTAACACGTAGTACTATTTGCAATCTCGATGCCCAACGGTTTCACAAAATCCCTTGCGTAATTCACCGCTCCGGAACATCAACACGCAATTCATTGCATTCCGCATGGGTCGAAGTGGTGAACGCGAAACTCTGTGGCCTCATCGTAATTCGCTCTCATCCCATCGGTCGATATCGGACTGTTGACCAACCTGAGTCATAAGCTCCGATTGGCTGCAATTGCATCTGCCCTTCCCCTCCCGCGTTGGCCCCTTGACGTCCGGCCGCTCTTCGCCGGCGCCGACTGGTCTCAGTCGGCGCCAGGATTTAGCACCCGAACTGTCACGGGCTGAAAATAGAAACAAGGGTCATGGAAAAATGAAAGCGACTCGCACTTTCAACTTTTCCACAACCCAGTTGGGATCCCGAATCGGTCGCTCATCGGAGCAGCGGTATGACCACCTGATTAAGACCCGGTAGACGCCTTCGCGGCCTGTCGAAATAGAACCAATGCCATGCAAAGAAGTCCGGTACCAAGCAGGAACAAAGATCCAGGCTCTGGAGCCTCCGTCAGAGTTGCCCGTGATCCCACCAACTCGATCTTGCCTTTGGAATTTTCCTTGTTGGCGTGATAGCTGCCGTTGTCTGCAAAATAAAAATGCCCGCTGCCTTGAGCGTTACTGCCGCCCACTCCGCCAGAGAAGAGACTGAGTTGGTAGCCGCTGATATCAACAAGGACCCCGTCCCTGTCCTGCATCCCGTTCCCCGAATCTCCTGGGTAGAGGAGATTGTCGAGTAGCGATCCGCCGTCCCTGGAAAGAAGAAGGCTGTTGGCGTCAGAACCCGTGTTGAACACCTCGGACGCGGTTGGGCCAAAGGTAGCTGGTGCCCCGTTGTTCCCCTTGTAGGTCGCAGGAACTCCGGTACCACTTGCAATGCCCGTATGGCCCCTGTCAAAGGCCGCACCGGCTGTGATGCTTGAATCACTGGCTTTGTATCCAAAAGAGTCAGCCAAGGCAAATGGGGTTATCGCAACGGACACGGCCAATGCGAGTGAAGCAATTGCATAGTTCTTCATCTTTCCCCCGATCCAGCGGTTCTGAACGGCCCCCAGAGCCTGAACCACTGCATAATCCCACCGCAGACTGCACACTTTGACCTCGGCGGTTCACTCCTTAATTAGCATGTTGATTGCCAAACTTATGTTGTTTGTATTCAATGACTTACAGATTTACTTATTTGCCAATGCGCAATACTTTGCACACCAAATACCAATAAAGTTGTACTAAATACCCTAAAGTTTCACTAAATACCCATAAAGGTTCTCTATGTGTGCCAGACGATATAACTTATTCCAGTTTGGGAAAGAAAAGGTGAAACTATTCAATAGAGGCAAGCTGCCTCAATCCCCCCCAGGGCAATCGCATGAACGTACTTCATTGGCACGCTTGATTCGGCTTGATGCATCGACGGGTCGAAAGCGGTCCTTCTTCCCGTAGGGAGGGATCGAAAATAGCCCCGGATGAAGTCCGCCGCAGCGGACGCAATCCGGGGAAGGCGCCCAAAAAGGAGTAATCCGCCCCGTCGGGGCGGAGCGAACCCCATCCATGATCTCAAACGCTGTTCATGCGATTGCCCAGTCAATCCCCCCCTTTTCCCACCCCACACCGCTTTTGCATCCTTATTGCTAATCCGCTTCTTGTTTGGAGTTCGCCCCTCCAGGCTCGGTAAAGACTGGCCGATCCTTGCTCAGGTCGCGTACGGTTCCACGCGCCGGGCCGAGTCGCAGTTCATCGCTCATCGCTGGGTGTGCAACGAAGCAGATGGCGGTCTTACTCAAGATTCGATTTGGAGGGAGGCAGTTTTCCGCATAAGGTCAACAAAATCGCCGCCGGCTTTACAGCATTTTCGATTCAAGCATTA
>PKXI01000024.1:255-2670 GCA_003133425.1 Acidobacteriaceae bacterium | reverse complement strand
TGGACGCTGCGAGGACGTCTGGTGCTGATTTGCCGGCGGCTTCCGTCACCCGATCCGCGCTTGCGTCCAATGTCCCCACGAATGGCGACCTGGACTTGGCAGCCATAACCCCGTTTGTGATCGGTCAAGGAACGAGGGCCGAGGTCTAGCTGGCAGCCATGGAAGTCATGTGGGCCATGGCCGGCCGGCAGCCTCTCAAGCAAGCAGGGCAAACCACAGAAGTTGGTTCGCCCTGCTTGGTGCGGGTCCATGTGTCGAGCGCTATCGTCTTCTATTAAGAGTAGCTGGCGAGGTAACATAGCCATCCGTCAGCGTTTTAAGGAAGGCAACGATGTCGTCTTCCTCGTCGCTCGTTAAGCCCAGATTGCCCAATTGGGTCGTGTTCAGAGTGGCTGGGTACTCTGGCGTTGGCCAGCAAGTTACCTTCTCACCGCGTGAACCCTGCGCGCAACGCGGCAGTGCTTGTGAGGTGTTATAGAAGTGAACGACTTCCTTCAGGCTCTTTAAATAGCCATTGTGCATGTATGCCTTCACGAAGTCGGGGCGCGGCCGCTTGTCTACGTTGCGCACGGTGGGAGTTTGGAACATTCCATTGAATAGGGGTGCGAGCTGTTTCCACTGCAGCGGATTTGGATTGTTTGTGCTGCTAAGCATGCCCCCTACACCCAAATCGACAAACTTGAAGCCCATGGGATTCGGGGTATATCCAAACTGGTCCGGCTTGCTCTCACAGTAGTACGGCATAGCCAAATTCCTGGGGACACCTATATTGTTTGCGGTGAAATCGCTGAAGAGCGGTCCTACATCGGCCGGAGCCTGGGTATTGAGCGTATTCACGGCTGTACCGCTCAAATGGCATTGATTGCAACCAGCTTTGCCGTTGAACAACTGGTAGCCTTCCAGTTCTTCCCCGGTCAAGTTTGCATTGCCGGCGAGATAGGCGTCGAACTTTGAGGAGAAAGCACTGACATCGGGTGAAGATTCGTACGATGCCATTGCCATCGCAATGTGATCATACGTGGAGTTTGATGTTCCCCGATCAACAGTGCTGAGGTGTACCGGGAGTGGATCGTTCGCAGGAGGTGGAGCTGGCCTGGCGCACACCGTGGCAACATTGCCAGGCCAATGAATCGCAAACGATTGAGGGCCCCAGATTTCCTTGATCAGCGGCGCGTATTCGCTCTGCGATGCTTTCCAAACCACGCATGCGGTGTCGGGATTTGCCATCTCCACGGGATTCACCGGTGGTCCTTCCGCCTGTTCTGCCGCTGGATTGCCGAGGCGGATTCCCGTGGCGCGCATATCCCAGAAATTGCCGCCATAGAAACTCCCTTGCGTCGCGTTGTAGTGCAGGATCCCAGAATAGGGGGCGTACGCATAACTCTGGGGTTTTCTTGGTCCGAAGCGGTAGTTCGGTTCTGGCGGAGTGGCGTTGGTGATGGGAACACCGCCAGCCTGAGCAACGGTTGTTGCATTGAACAGGCTCGATGCGCCCGTGAAACCGGTATATGGCATGTGGCAAGTGGCGCAGGCGATGTTACCTGACGGGGAGAGCTTCATATCGTAAATCTCAGTCTTACCGAGCAACGTGATCTTGTGATACATGTCCAGCGAAGATGAGTCCGCAACTTGCTGGAGCGCGGTTGATTCAATCAAGCCGATGTCAGCGATCAGTGTCGCGACATCCGGGTCCTCGTGGGCTCCGCCTGGAAGGAATGAAGCAACGTTCACATTTCCGCTGCAGATAGCAAATGGCGGAATTGCGGCAGGCCGAACTGCCTCGATCTTTGCCAATACGTTTAAGGTGGAAGTGGGCCGGATCTGTCTCGAAATGTCTTTTCCGTGCACGATGTGATGGGAGATGGACATGGCGACCACGATCATCGCACAGCCCGCGGCTACTGCCATCAATCTACTTTGTCTCATGAATAACCTCCCTTGAGCAGCTTGGGTTCGAAACAAGGCGAATGGCCCGCTCAAGGGAGTCGCAAGCACACTTGCACTCTCATCGAACATGCTGCCATTTCCTCAGATACGGGGAGATAACAGTCGGTCAGCGTCTTGAGTAAGCCGGAATTTCCATTTTGCTTTCCCGGCTACGACAGTATATCGACAGTTGCAACTGTTGCGATCTTTTTCTGCATTCGTTCCAGAGCCAAAGAACCGGACGCGCCCGGCAGGGCCTTTGCCAGAACCAAAAGGCCATGATTTGCCCCATTTCGAAGCGATTTCTCAGACACCCCTCCCTCAACTCCCCTCCGTCGTCCAGATTGGTTTCGCCTGGCTGCCGCGCCTATCCGGCCGGCAGCGGCAAAGCCAGAATCCGCCGCAGCATGCTTGCGAACAGGCGCCGCGTCAGATGGCTCTCTGCCAACAACAGCCAGTAGTAGCGGGCATGCTTTACCAACCGGCCGC
>PKXI01000024.1:0-247 GCA_003133425.1 Acidobacteriaceae bacterium | reverse complement strand
TCGTTCGACCGGAACCGGTGGCCCCCGACAACTTCAGTAGAGATGTCGATAGCGCGGCAGACTCAGGCGAAAGGCCCAGACGAACTGCTATGTGGGTTGGGAGATCGCCGAGTAGAAGATTCTTGAACGCGACCGGAAAGGTCGCGAAGCTTCAGCGATCTGTCAAAAGCGAAGGTACAAACCAAGGTACATTTATGAGGGCCTTGTGCTCTATAAAGGAATTACGGTTCCCTAATCGGCTCTCACG
>PKXI01000218.1 GCA_003133425.1 Acidobacteriaceae bacterium | reverse complement strand
GACCCTTCCTGCATGCCCAGCACAAGGAAGTAATCCTGCTTGTCGAAGATTTGATATGTCCTTTCCGAGTGCAGCGGGCGGTTGTCGAAGTACCAGGTGATCCGGCCCGGTTCCCAAAGCATGCCATAGGTGTGATACGCGGAAAGATCCACTCCCGGCGGAAGCTGGAAGTTGTTCCCCCCGCTGANNTTGGACTCGACGTGCTGATTTCCATTGACCCAATGATGAATCGTTCCGTAATAGGCGTTCGGATGGTTCCCTTGCCCCTCGAAAATATCGATCTCACCCGCGTCTTCTCTTCCGTCGTAGATATCTTCGTGCCTCGCGCCCTGTTCCGGAATCAGCCAGATTGCGGGCCAGGCGCCTTCCACCACATCCCATTTCATCCGGACTTCAAAATACCCATAACGCCAGGCGTGAAAATTGCGCCCGTCCGGTGACGTGGTGGTAATGCTGGTGTCGTTCGATTCCTGACCGTCCTGCCAGGTGAGCGAGAGTCCCTGGCCGCTTGCCCGGATGTTTTCGATGGGCCGCCGCTTGTGATTGAACCAGACGTTGGCATACCAGGTGTGCTTCCCGGCGCCGTCGGGGCTCAGGTCAAGCGAACGAAAATCGTCCTGGAACGCCAGCTTGTAGCCGGCGGCCTGCGGGGGCGCGCTGGCGCTGCTCTGGGCGGCACTGCAGATGGCGGTCAGCAAAAGCAACAGAACAACGCCTGCGATCCCGCTCGCAAGCCCAAACACTACACACATTCTTGAACACTCGCGGCCGCGTTCCCGTGTTTCCGGCAAATATGCGCTCGAATCAGTCATGGATCAAACCCTTTCTATGAATAGGTCTCNNTCGTGCCGCAAATGCTTCAAAAGAAGCGCGGGTTTTAGCTCCTGAGGGAAGGTTCTTTCGCGCAACCTATTTGTCCCTCTGGAGGAATGCTGTCCGAATTCGCATGACATATGGGGAAGATGGCATTCCCGCCGCTCTCCGGGGTCAAATGCCTCCCGGCTTCGCGGCGACGAATGTCCTTTTCTTATAGCACAGAAAACTTTGACTTCCACCTACCCTCGGAACCCTCGCATTTTCGCAGAGCCAAAAAACCAGCCGCCCACGAGTGGGCGGCCTGAGGGTGCGATGGGTGAACCCGAAGGGCTTTACTGCGCCGCTTGCGGGACCGGCGGCTGGGGAACTGCTGCCTGAGGCGGCGCGGGTGCGGCAGGCTTGGGCTTGGGCGCTTCCTGCTTCTTCGAGGGCGCGATGATGGCGTGCAGAATCGTGCCTTCCATGCGCGGCATGAACTCCACCACACCGGCTTCGCCAATATCCTGGATGAGCTTGTTGATGATGGCGTACCCCAGCTCGCGGTGGGCCATCTGGCGGCCGCGGAAACGCAGGCTGGCCTTCACCTTGTCGCCGTCGGTGAGGAACCGGACCGCCTGGTTCTTCTTGGTCTGGTAGTCGTGCTCGTCCACCGTGACGGAGAACTTGACTTCCTTGATCACGATGACTTTTTGCTTCTTGCGTGCCGCCCGATCGCTCTTGTCCTTCTCGTAGAGGAAGCGTCCGTAATCCTGGATACGGCAGACGGGCGGGACGGCGTTGGGGCTGACTTCAACCAGATCGAGCCCGCGCTCCCGGGCGATCTTGAGCGCCTCAAACGGGGGCAGGATGCCCATCTGTTCGCCGTTTTCGTCGATGACGCGGATTTCGCGCGCGCGGATCCGGTCGTTGATGCGGATAAAGGACTTGGCTGCTCGTTTATCGAATGCGATGGTACTCCTCCAAAGTGTTTCGTCAACTGCCTCCCGGGGTTTTCCGGGATCGCCGCAGGCAGACGAACGCACCACTGAGTATAGCATTGGTTCGGTTTCAGTTGCCGCCCAGAATTGCCCGGCGCCCGGCCCCCATTGTTGTGCGGACGAGGACTGCGAGCGCAGGAAGCGATTCCCGCGGATCGGAGGAGGGTCCGCGGCGATCATCCGTGGGCCGCTGCGGCAGCGGCGTTTCCCGCCAGGCCGTCGTCGGGCAACGAGGTATCGCCCGGGGGGTCCAGGGGCTTCGATCCGTGGGGCAGGTGAATTCCGTCCTGGGCCAGCAGCGCTTCATACACAGGCACATTCCGCCAGTAGCGCGCCAGCGCGAATGCGGTCATGTTGGCGATCATCAGCGGCAACACCAGGCCGTAGCCGTTGGTCATCTCAAACACAATGAGGATCGACGTCATGGGAGCGCGGACAATGCCGGCAAACACCGCGCCCATGCCCACCACGGCAAACGCCCCGATGGCGTCGGTGGAGTGGTGAAACACGGTCACATCCAGGTAGCCCACCGCACCACCCAGCATGGCGCCCATGAACAGCGAGGGCGCGAAGATGCCGCCCGAGCCTCCGCTCGAATAGGAGCATACGGTGGCGGCCAGCTTGAGCACGCAGAACAGCGCCATGACAGTGACGGGCATGGTACCGGTCAGCGCCAGGGTCAGGGTTTTGTAGGGATCGCCCGCGATGCCGTTGAGGTGGTAAAGCTCCAGGCCCACGGCGGCCAGCGCCCCCGTGGCCAGGCCTCCGATGCCCGGATGCACCCAGCTTGGAAGTGCCGTCAAACGTCTGAACTGGAGCCGCAAGAACAGGAGCGAATCAGTGAACGCCACCGAAACGACGGCTGCCAGCAAACCAAGCAGCGCATACCACACCAGCGACGAAGAGTTGGTGAGCGTGTAGGACCGCTCAATGCGAAAGACGGGGTTGGAGCCCAGGATGGAATGCTCCACAACAGCGGCCAGGGCGGCGGCCACGATAACGCCGGAAAGCATCGTGTAATCGAGGTCGCCAATCAGCTCTTCCAGCGTGAACGTAATGGCGGCGATGGGCGCGTTGAAAGCTGCCGCAATGCCGGCGGCCATGCCGACAGACGCCATGCGGCGCCGATACTGCGGGTTGAGCTGGGCCGCGCGGGCCAGCAGGCTGCTGACTCCGGCGCAAATCTGCACCGTGGGGCCTTCCAGTCCCAGCGACGCCCCTGAACCAATCTGGATGGCGCACAGGAAGAATTTTCCGATCGTCTCCCGCAGCGTCACCAAGCCGGAGCGCAGGGCGAACGCCACCTTCACCTGCGGAATGCCGCTGCCCGCGGCCGCTGGAGCAAGATAGGTGAGGCCGATGCCGACAACCAGGCCGCCCAGCCCTGGGGTCAGGACCGTCCACCATATCCAGCTATGGCCCGGGGCCGCGTTGGCGCGATTGATCAACAGCGCCTCGGCCCAGCCGATGGTCAAGTGAAAGGCCACCGCGGCCAGCCCGCACAGGCCGCCTGCGAGAATGGTGAACGCCAGCAATCGCTGCCGCTCGTTCGGCATCCGGCGCATCAGCCCGCCAAGAACACGCGAATAAATGCCTCCCAAGCCTTCCCAGTACTTCAACTTTTGCGAGACCTCGCGGGGAAAATCCCCCACTTCAAGTATAGGGAAAGGGATGCCAGAACTCGCGGCGCGGATATTCGGGAGCCGCCGATTGCCTTGCGAAGCGGCGCCCATGGCCGCGCTGTAGCCAGACTTGCAGCCGCACTACGCCTTGGATGCCGTCTGCCGCATGAACTCCGCCAGGTAATCCTTCCACACCGCCGCCACCGTATGTGTCCCATGCCCGCGCGTCGCGTCTGAAATCGGCAGCAGAATAAACTGCGCATGCGGCATGTGCGTCACCATCTTCTCCGCAATGCCCAACTCCGGCGGATTGATGTAATCGTCAGCCGAATTGATCCACAGCACCGGCACCGTAATCCGATCCAGGTGCGGACTCGGATCGTAGTTTCGGCTCGCATTCACATAGAACATCAAATCATTCGCGTCCGTACTTGCGTCGGCGCGCCCCAGGCGATCGTCCACATACTTCTCCGCCAACTCGCGCGTCGGAGCCGCTTTCTGCATCTGCAGTGGGCTCGACCCCATGATAAGAGTCATTTCGTTTGCGTTGTGAAGTCCCTGCTTGGGCTCGGTCTTGTACTCGCCGCCTATCCACGCAGGGTCCTGTTTAATCGCCTCAATCGCCATGTACCGCATCATGCGGTTGCGCCCGGCAAGCGGAACCGGCAGACACGCAAACGGCGCCAGCGCATCCGCAAAGCCGGGATAAGTCTCGCCCCACACAAACGTCTGCATGCATCCCATCGACGTTCCAAGAACCAGCCGCAGATGGTCAACCTTCATCTCGTCCAGCATCATCCGCTGGCTGCGCACCATGTCGTCGTAGTCGTAGGCCGGGAAGTGCGCATGCAGCCCGTCAGACGGCTTCGAGCTTTGCCCATGCCCGATGTCATCCGGCAGAATCAGAAAATATTTCGTAATGTCGAGCGGCGCCCCCGGCCCGAACAGCACATTGGAGAACAGCGGATTCATCAGCGAGTGCGCATTGCCGCCCGTCCCGTGCAACAGCAGCACAGCGTTATCAGTATGTCCGGCAGCATTGCGATGCGGCGTGCCCAGCGTCAGGTAGTGCAACTTGAGTTGCGGCAGCGTCTCGCCGCTCCCGAACCGAAAGTCCGGTAACACAACGGTCCCGTCCACGGTAGGCCATTTCGTAGCCGCCGCTGCGGCGGCGGAAGTTGCTGCTGGATTTGAAGACGAGCTTGCCTGCAGCATGGACATAGTCTGGCTATGGGCGAGGCCGCTGAACAGAAGGGATCCGGCGGTGACGATGCGCGCGGTGCGAAGCTGCATGGATGCTCCTGAGGTGCGGCAGGTCGATTGCCCTTCCAGTATAGGTGTTTGATCGGTACAGGTTGCTCGAATCCCTTATCTCGCATTCTTGATATAGCCAAGTTAGAGTAAGCTTTATTTGGATCCCAAACCTTTATGCGCCTCAGCACGATTCTCCTATCGCTATTGTTAGTTCCTGGCCTCGCACGCTCGACTGCGCAAATGAGCCAGGAACTCACCAGCCTTCCACAAGGGGAGATATCAGACGGCATTTACAAGAACGATGCATTGGGGGTCAGACTCCGCATCCCTGCGGGTTGGAGCTTTTCCACCGACCTCAGCAATACACCGACTCTTGATAACCATCCCGGTGGATTAGCCAATCGCTGCACTCGAATCCTCTTACGGCAGGACGCTCCGAAAGGCAAGGCGAGCTTTCCATCGTGGGGCATTTTCTTTGCCATTGATCCAAGATGCCTTTCTCTCGGCCGACTTCCCAAATCCATCAAGGATAGGGATGAGGTCATGCGGTTTAGCCAATTACTTATAGATAAGTTCAAGTCTTCCCCGTTTTTTCCTCCAAGTGGCGTTGATGTCGATGCGAGGCCGCCGGCGGCCAAGCACCTCAGCGTGATCGTCATTTTGACAGGCTCTGGTCATGCGGCAGGTCCGGGCGGTGAAGCAAACGGACCCCACCTCAATACTTTGTTCTGCGTCACGGAGCACAACGGTCATTGGCTGGGATGGGCGAACGTCAGCGATAACGAGGCAAAAGAGCGGTTGAAACAGGAAGGCAAGGTCGATTTCCGAGTGGATTAGCGCACCCCAGTCCTTGATTCTCAAGACGGCTCCCGCTCAGCGCAAGTTTTGGCTGCCTTGGCCGTCTGCAAGTGCGGCAAGGCGGGAGATGCGAATTTTCCATTCCATCGCCAGCCAAATCCGCGATAAAATTCTTGTGTCAGCCATGTTCAGCCGTTCCGCAGTTCGAATCTCCTCGACGCCCGTCCTCAAGCGCTTTCGCCGCGGGCACCCCGACCGTGGACGGCACTCCTCCCTCTGAGTAATCTATTCAGTTGACTCGTTCTCTGGTCCGCTCCGTGCGCAATGCGTCGCTGCGGCCGGCGGATTTTCCTCGTAATGGAACATCCGCTCGTGAACCCCCCAAGTTTCGAGATCCATCCGCCCGTGCGCGGATAGAAAGGTCTTTCCCTCATGAACAGCTTTGCCAGCAAGGCCACGCTTACCTCCGGCAAGAGTTCCTATACGATCTACCGCCTGCCCGCGCTCACTGCCCGCGGCTTTAATCTGAGCCGCCTGCCCTTCAGCCTGAAGATCCTTCTTGAGAACCTGCTCCGCCGCGAAGACGGAGTCACCGTTACGGCCAGCGACATCGAGTTCCTTGCCAAGTGGGACGCGAAAGCCGAGCCCAGCCGCGAAATCGCCTACATGCCAGCACGTGTGCTCATGCAGGACTTCACCGGCGNNGATCTCGCCGCCATGCGCGACGCCATCAAGACCCTCGGCGGCGATCCCGAGCGCGTCAATCCGCTCGTGCCTGCCGAGCTGGTCATCGACCACTCCGTGCAGGTCGACGAGTACGGCACCTCCGGAGCCTACGGCGCCAACTCGCTGCTTGAGTTTTCGCGCAACCGCGAGCGCTACGCATTCCTCAAGTGGGGCCAGACCGCCTTCCGCAACTTCTCTGCCGTGCCGCCCGGCATGGGCATCTGCCACCAGGTGAATCTCGAGTATCTCGCCCGCGTAGTCTTCACAACGGAAATCGACGGCGAACAAGTCGCTTATCCCGACACCGTAGTCGGCACCGACTCGCACACCACCATGATCAATGGCCTCGGCGTACTCGGTTGGGGCGTCGGCGGTATCGAGGCCGAAGCCGCCATGCTCGGCCAGCCCGTCTCCATGCTGGTTCCTCAGGTTGTCGGCTACAAGCTCACCGGCAAACTCCGCGAAGGCGCAACCGCCACCGACCTGGTCCTCACCGTGACCCAGGCTCTGCGCAAGCTTGGCGTCGTCGGCAAGTTCGTCGAGTTCTACGGCCCCGGCATCGCAGCTCTGCCGCTCGCAGACCGCGCCACCATCAGCAACATGGCGCCCGAGTACGGCGCCACCTGCGGTATCTTCCCCGTCGACGCCGAGACGCTCCGTTATCTGCGCCTCACAGGCCGCAGCGAAGAGCAGATCGCCCTCGTCGAGGCTTACTACAAGGAGCAGGAACTCTTCCACACCACCGGCTCGCCCGAGGCTGATTACACGCAGTCTTTGGAGCTGGACCTGGGTGCAGTTGAGCCGAGCGTTGCTGGACCGAAGCGTCCTCAAGACCGCGTCCTGTTGAAGGATGCCGCTGCCAGCTTTGCGCAGCAACTGCCAACTCTGCTTTCCCCCACGGCCAAGCCACTCGGTACGCGCACGGCCGCTCCATGGGAGCGCAAGGCAGTAGCCGACTCAGCAGTCGCAGAGAAAGTTCCGGCGCACGTCACCACGACCGTAAAGGAACGTTTCAACATCGATCCCGACAAATATCTCGATCACGGCTCCGTAGTGATCGCAGCCATCACCAGCTGCACCAACACATCGAACCCCTCGGTCATGGTGGCTGCCGGCATCCTCGCCAAAAAGGCTGTCGAAAGAGGCCTCACCGTTCCGCCGTGGGTCAAGACCTCGCTGGCCCCGGGTTCGCGCGTCGTCACCGACTACTACACCAAAGCCGGTCTGCTTCCCTATCTTGAAAAGCTGCGCTTCAACGTCGTCGGCTACGGCTGCACCACATGCATCGGCAACTCCGGCCCTCTGCCCGCCGACGTGTCAAAAAGTATCGACGAGCACGGCCTCGTCGCCGTCAGCGTGCTCAGCGGCAATCGAAACTTCGAGGGCCGCGTCAACGTGGACGTGCGCGCCAACTATCTGATGAGCCCGCCGCTCGTCGTCGCCTACGCCCTCGCCGGCAAAATCGGACACAACTTCGATACCGATCCGCTGGGCACTGACCAGGCCGGCAAGCCGGTCTATCTCAAGGACATCTGGCCCACCCAGGCCGAGGTTGCAGAAGCCATCGAAAAAGGTCTCAGCAGCGAGAGCTTCCGCAAGGAATACGCCACCGTCTCGGACGGCGATGCAAGTTGGCAGGGACTCAGCTTCCCCACCGGCGACGTCTACCAGTGGGAGCCCGACTCGACCTACATCCGCCAGGCGCCTTACTTCGACGGCATCACCAGCAAGCCCGCGCCTGTCACTGACATCGTCGGCGCGCGCGTCCTTGCCGTTCTTGGCGATTCCGTAACCACCGACCACATCTCCCCGGCCGGCAACATCAAAGCCAACGGCCCGGCAGGAAAATATCTCGCCGATCATGGCGTCAAGCCTGCGGACTTCAACAGCTACGGCTCGCGCCGCGGCAATCATGAAGTCATGGTCCGCGGCACCTTCGCCAATGTGCGCCTGCGCAACAAGCTCGCGCCCGGCACCGAAGGCGGCGTCACGCGTCTGCTGCCCGAGAGCGAAGGAATGTCCATCTTCGACGCCAGCGTGAAGTACGCCGAGCGCGGTGTGTCTCTAGTGATCCTGGCCGGCAAGGAATACGGCTCCGGCTNNGCTTCGAGCGCATTCACCGCTCGAACCTCGTAGGCATGGGCATTCTGCCTCTGCAATTTGAAGCTGGCCAGAACGTAGAATCGCTGGGCCTCACAGGCGAAGAAATCTACGACTTCCCCGGCCTCACAGCGTTACTCGGGAGCAAATTCGCCAACACCCGCACCATCGCAGTAAAGGCCACCAGCAGCGACGGCAACGTAAAGAACTTCAACGCCATCGTCCGCATCGACACCCCGCAGGAGATCGGCTACTTCGAGCACGGCGGCATCCTGCAATACGTGCTGCGCCAGCTAGCAGCGAAGTAGCCCCAACTGCTCGGGTGCCCCAGGCCTCGTCCGTCACGGAGGAAGACCTGATTAGTTGACAGCGTCTGTCGGGTGCCCCATCCTTGCGACTTCTTTTTGTCGCAAGGGTGGGATGCCACTGCTCTGCATATGAAACAGTTTTGAAAGGGTGCGGCTTTAGCCCCCGCCAGGCCGGCCCTTCGGCCCGCTGACTCATTCTTGTATTGACAGCCCCTCCCCGATCGTTTCAAATCCCGTTAATCAGAAGAGTTTTGAACCACGATTCCCCGCACCCGAGTGCGTAAATAACCAATTCCCCTTGGAGGAAAGATGAGTCAACGGAGAGTTACCGGCGCCGCCATCGGCGCCATCGGCATGGTCTGTGCGCTCCTCTGCGCGCACCCATTTCGCATCCATGCCGCAGCACCAGAACCCGCAGGCACAACGCGCACCTACTACCTGGCCGCCGACGAAGTGCAGTGGGACTACGCCCCCTCCGGACGCGATGAAGCCATGGGCATGGAATTTGATCCGATCGCCAAAGGCTTCACCGAATCCGGTCCTCACCAGATTGGCCGCGTTAACAAGAAGGCGATGTATCGCGAATACACCGACGCCACGTTTTCGGCGCTCAAGAAGCGCAGCCCCGAGGACGCGTACCTCGGAATCATGGGTCCAATCCTCCGTGGAGCCGTGGGCGACACAATCAAAGTTGTCTTCAGGAACAATGCAACGCACCCCTACAGCATGCATCCGCACGGAGTCTTATACGCGAAAGATTCTGAAGGCGCCGACTACAACGACAACACCAGCGGCGCGGATAAGGCGGATGGCTGTGTCGCACCCGGCGCCTCCCATACCTACACGTGGCAGATTCCCGAGCGTGCCGGCCCCGGACCAAACGATCCAAGCTCGATCTTCTGGCTCTACCATTCGCATTGCGATGAACTGCGCGATGTAGCTTCCGGTCTGTTCGGCGGGTTCATCGTCACGCGGCAGGGCATGGCGCTTCCCGACGGCCGGCCCAAAGATGTGGACCACGAATTTGTGAACATGTATATCGCCATCAACGAAAACCAAAGCTGGTACCTGGATGACAACATCCGCGACCACACCACCGACCCCAAGGGCGTCAAGCGGGAAGAATTCGGCCTGGCCACGGCAACCGGAATCGCTGGGACCGTCGCCACCACGGGCTTTGCGGCCACCAACGTCAAGTGGTCCATCAACGGATACATCTATGGCAACATGCCCTTGATGACCATGAAGAAAGGCGATCGCGTTCGCTGGTACGTGGCAACGTTGGGCGACTTCAACAACGCGCACACTCCTCATTGGCACGGAAATACCGTGCTTGTCGCGGGCCAGCGCACCGATGTCCTGGCCATAACATCCGCGCAGATGATGACCGCTGACATGGTGCCCGACGCGCCCGGGATCTGGCTCTATCACTGCCACATCAGCGACCACATGCTCGCCGGAATGGTGGCTCGCTACGAAGTGAAGGACCGCTAGAGCGCCTCTTGTCGATCCATCCAAACAAACTCCGAAATCAAATCGCGCGCAGCAAAAAACGCCACTCCCCATCGGAAGTGGCGTTTCTCTTTGCTGCGACTACGGATTCGAAATCTTCGGCGGATTCGGCGAAGGGTATCTCTGGAATGGCTCAGCCTTGGGCTTCCGTGCTGAACCTCGTTTCGATTTGGCCGGCTGCCCCGTCTCCTGGTCGCGAGTCGCTTGGAATCGCGAGCCCGGCACGTTGTTATCCCCCATCACGTGCAGGCGCAGGAAATTCGTCGAGCCGGATTTCGTCCGCGTCCCAGCCACAATCGCAATTACCTCGCGCGGCCGCACGTAGCCACTTTGCTCCAGCAGGCTCTCCGCGGTGTCCACCATCGCCTCAGTGCTGTTCACCTTGGGGCATTTGATCGGCGTAGTGCCCCACAGCAGATTGAGGCGATTGATCGTGATATCCACTGGGCTCAGCGCGAAGATCGGTGCCGACGGATGATATTTCGAAAGCTGCCGCGCTGTTTGTCCCGACTCGGTAAACAGCGCCACACCGCGCAAATCCAAATCGTCGGCGGCGTGCGCAGTAGCCTCGCAGATGGTTTCCGCAATCGAAAGATGCGCCTGCCGCAAGCGCGGCTCGAAAAGGTTCTGCTCCTTGATGTCGCGCTCGGCCTCTGACACAATGCGCGCCATCATCGAGACAGCCTCCACCGGATACTTGCCAACCGCCGATTCGCCCGAAAGCATCACCGCATCGGTGCCGTCGTAAACAGCGTTGGCCACGTCAGAAACCTCAGCGCGCGTAGGCCGCGGATTCTCAATCATCGACTCCAGCATCTGCGTCGCCGTGATCACCGGCTTCTTGTGTTCTGCGGCGCGGCGAATAATATGCTTCTGAATCGCGGGCACCATCTCCGGCGGTACTTCAACGCCCAGATCGCCGCGAGCCACCATGATGCCGTCGGAGGCCTGCAGAATCGCGTCGAGATGCTCAATCGCCTGGGGTTTTTCGAGCTTGGCGATAATCCACGTTTCAAATCCCAGGGCCGCAACCCGATTGCGCACCAGCCGCACATCCTCTGCGGTGCGGACAAACGAAACGGCAATCGCATCCACGCCGTTCTTCAGCGCGAATTCAAGATCCTCCGTGTCCTTCTCCGTGAGCGAAGGGACGCGCACCAAAACACCCGGCAGGTTGATGCCCTTGTTTTCACCCAGCATACCGCCGTTCACAATATCGCACGAAACATCGTCTCCAAGCACCTCATGGACCCGCAGTTCAATCAGCCCGTCAGAGAGCAGAATCCGCGAACCCTGTTCGACGTTCTCTGCCAGCGTCTTGAACGTAGTGCCCACCAGCGATGCCGTTCCCGGAACCTCGCGCGGCGTAATCGTCAACCGCCCGCCAGCCTTGAGCAACACCGCCTGGTGTTCTTTCAAAGTGGACGTGCGAATCTTGGGCCCCTGCAGGTCCCCCAGAATACACAGCGGCTTGTGCTCGTCGTAGCTTACCTTGCGGATCAACTTGATCACCGCCAACTTCCTCTCGTGCGAGCCGTGAGAAAAGTTCAGGCGAACCACATCCATGCCCGCGCGAACCAGGTCGCGGATAACTGACTCCGTGTTCGAGGCCGGACCGAGAGTGGCAACAATCTTTGCGCGGCGTTGAGACGGGGACTCCGTCTGGCTGTAATCAGCAAAAGACATGGGTATTGCTCCATAAAAAGGCTTCAATTTGGTCAAAAGGGCTTTAGCCGGACAGACAGAGACTGCGGGGAACGACTGTCCCTATTGTACATGGAGGCTTTGAGCCAGCCCTCGTTCGCGTTGCCGCGCGCGTGCGTGCGTTAGCAGGCAAGAACCTGTTGAAAAGCTGCCTTATTGCTTCGGCAAATAAATA
>PKXI01000238.1 GCA_003133425.1 Acidobacteriaceae bacterium | reverse complement strand
AACAGGCACATCACCGAGCGGCTGAAGTATCCAGGCCCTTCCTCCTCGCCGGCATCCGGCCAGTAGTCGTTGAGGTAAGCATCCACGCTCTTCGTGATTCTTACTGTCTCTTCAACGCGCAGCTTCGGATCGTCTTCGAGGATCAGGTTCGTGACCAGCAGGTTGGAGTTGATCCACGGACACCAGTTGTTGAGGCGATGCTCCTGCTTTGGTCCGCCGAGGCCCATCCAGGTAAAGTCGTTGCGCTCGCGGGCCGGCTTGAGCATGCGCCGCTCCGTCTCCAGCTTGATCCGTTTGTTGATCAGCGGTGACACCTCATCCAGTTGTGGGCCCAGCAAATACTTCGTCCACGAGAGCAGTTGCGCCGTCTCCGCCGAAAACAGCTCGATAATCGGCTCGGTCACATCCGGCAGCCCCACGCCGACTTTTTGCGCGGCCATATGGGCTGGTGCGCCCCAGAAAGTCTCCTCGCAAATCAGCCACACTCCATTGGCAATTTCGTCTACGAAGCGGCCCTTGCCCTCAAGACACTCGGCCAAAATCAGGCGCTGCAGCATGGAGCGCCGCCCAAAGCTGTCGGCCTCAAAACGGGTTCGATTGCCGTTGCGCTTGAAATCAAGAAACGTAGTTGCCAGCAGCGCTTTCAGCCTGCCTTCCGATCCGAGTCCGCGCGCCCCACAATGGCCGTACGAATATCCTCCGGAACCGCCTCCCAGGGTCCGCGCTCGCTCCAGTTCGGATACGGATGCCAGGCGCCGGCGGCCGCAAGCTTGATCTCAAGAAAAGACTCGGTATAAGTGCTGCTTAAAAGGTTGTGCGGAGCCGTGATCTGCTGGGCATTCTGCCCGCCCATCGAAAGCGCGCCCATCGAGCGAAGCAGCTTGTGCTGACCGGCCAGGGCGATACTGCCTGCTAGAAAATTGCGACGATTCATAAATAGCATCCTCTGCTTTATCTGGGCGCTCGCGCTCCCTCATCTCATTCGTTAGCCACTTGCCATCCACACTTCCTTGGTTCAAGTGCGCGAGTCGTCTCGTGTGTTTTTGGGTCGGCAGGAAACTTTTCACGGCAATCCCGGCTCAGGTTTCCAACCGCGAGCAAGTATAACGTCAGCCCCCTCGGCAAAGTAAGGCGAGCGCTTATCTGTTTTGAATTCAGCGCTTGGGAAATAGGGCAGGGAACACGCTTGAGCAGCCGACAAATGCAAGGAATCCAGAAGAACCCCCGCAGTAAATGACCCCGCGATTCACGCCCTAAGTCGCCCCTTTGGCTTCGCTAGCCATGGCTGGCCTGCTCGCGCGCGTGGTCGTGATTACAACCACGCTGACGAGCAAAAACGCCGTCCCAAGAATTGTTCGCATCCCAAGCTCTTCGCCTGCCGGCAGCAACGGCGGTACTTCCCGGACGCCCACGCGGATGGCCAGAAATGTAGATCCCCACACAAAATAGATAATCGCGAAGGCCAGCAGAGTCTTCCACGCCGGGCGATGGCTCATGGATTCCATGGCAGGCTCCTGTCAGCGCTCTTCCATTTTTTGGTTGGCTCGATCTTGAGTGCGCTTCAGCGGGCGACTCGGAAGTTGGCGCATCCTTTGCAGAGATCGTCCTACTTCATTTTGCATTGGCCCGGTCGGCGGCGGCTTTTCTCCTGAGCGCAGGAAGAGTTCCCCTGGGGAACGTCGACGACTGCCGCACGACAAGGCGCGTGGGAATGTGCCACTCCTTCTGCGCGGCCCTGGGGTGGTTGGGCTCAATGCCGGCGCGTAGCGCCTGCACCGCTGCCGAAGCCAGAAGTTTGCATGACATCTGCACCGTGGTGAGCGGCGGCAGCATGAACTGCGCCAGATGAATATCGTCAAACCCCACTACGGAAATATCACTGGGAACTGTGTTGGTCGTACGGTGAAGTCCGTGAAAAACGCCGATGGCGGTCATGTCGTTGGAGCATACGACGGCCGTGGGAAGCTCCGCATGCGACAGAATTTGCTCGATGGCCGCCATGCCGCCCTCCATGGTGTGATCGCCTTCGACAATGTGCCCTGCGGGCGCGGTCAGGCCCAACTCGTTCATCGAATTCGAAAATGCGTCGCGTCGCGCTATTGCCGACCGCAGCCGCAGCGGACCGCTGATAAATGCGATGGAGCGATGACCGAGAGCGGCCAGGTGCTGCACCGCCTCGCGAATTCCCTCGCCATAATTCACTTTCAGAACGCGGATATTCGGCAGCTTCGGCCCCGCATCCACAAACACCAGCGGAAACTCGCTCTCCACAAGTTTTTTTACCAGGTCCTCTTCGATGCCGAACGTCATTACGGCAACCCCATCCACATTGCGCTGCAGCATGCGGCGAATCAATGACTCGGTGCGCACTGGATCATAATTGGTGGAGCCGATCATTACTTCGTAGCCCTGCGCCACGGCCAGGTTTTCAAACTCCTGCACCAGCTCCGGGAAAAATGGATTGGTAATCTCCGAAACAATCAGGCCCAACATGTGGCTGCGGCCGGACACCAACGCGCGCGCCTGCGGATTGGGCACGTAGCCCACTTCTCCGACAGCCTTCCAAACCCGCTTAGCCAGCTCGGGATCGACGCTGGTAATGCCATTTACCGCGCGCGATACGGTTGCGATAGAGACATTTGCGCGCTTGGCCACATCGCGGATGCTTACGGATGGATGCCGCCGGTTTGAAGCTTTCTTTTTAGACTTTTTTCTGACGGGATTCATGGACAAGGAGATTGTACGCTTTTCTGAATGTTTCTCAAGCTGTTCCATGCGAAATGTCAGCGTTAAAGCCGCCAGAATATGTGTTTTGCGGAGAGACTCACGGCTTGAGGGAGTGCGGAAACCCGGCTGGAACACCGCATCCTGGAAAGCGTTTCCCAAAGTCAGTCCCAGGTATACATCGCGGACCTCAGGATGCACTTGCAGTATCTTCGCTATGGCGGCTGTGTTACTTGGGATGGATTTGACTGCCCGCCGCGACCTCCAGCCCGTGCCGCACAAGCGCCAGGATGGAAATGAGACTTTCTTCAGCTCCGCGCTTGCTGCCGGGCAGGTTCACAATCAGTGTGCTGCCTTTCAAACCGGCAACTCCCCGCGAAAGCCACGCAAATGGATTGCGCTCTGCGCCATGCACACGCATCGCCTCTGCCAGTCCGGGGGCCTCGCGATCAATCACTCGGCGCGTTGCCTCCGGCGTGCGGTCGCGCGGTCCCAGGCCTGTGCCGCCTGCGGTCAACACCAGCGCCGCACCCTGGCCGCTGAGATCTTCAAGCTTGCCCGCAATTGCGTCTTCATCGTCCGGCAAAAGCCCGGCCCAAATCTCGGCCTCCGGCCATTGCTGCTCCAGCAGAGCACATATAGCAGGGCCTGCAGTGTCCTCCTGCAGGCCCTTTGAGCAACGGTCGGAGATGGTCAGCACTGCGAGAAGCATACAGAGATTGTAGAGCCTACTCTGCCGGAAGAATCTTGATGGTGTGCAGCCACTTCTCCACCTCCTGCGGCCACGTGGTCACCGGTAGCGCTGTACGCCGCAGCCCGTAACCATGACTACCCTGCGCATACACGTGCAACTCCGCCGGCACCTTCGCATTCTTCAACTGCATAAAGTACACCACCGCATTCTCCACGTGAACCGGATCATCCTCAGCTTGAACAACGAACGTGGGTGGCGTATTTGCCGTGGGATGAATTTCGGCGTTGGCTGCGAAGTTCTGCTCCGACAACGCCAGGTAGCCGGGATACACAACCACTGAAAAGTCCGGCCGGCAACTGAGCTTGTCGGCGTCGTCGATCGGATCATAGAGCCGCTTCTCGTAAATGTTGCTGATGGCCGCGGATAAATGTCCACCCGCCGAAAAGCCCAGCACGCCGATGCGATTCGGATCGATGCCCCACTCCGCCGCATGCTGCCGCACCAGCCCCATTGCGCGCTGCGCGTCCTGCAATGCCGCAGGCGATTTCGGATAAGGCCCGGTATCCGGCACGCGATATTTCAGCAGCACGCATGTAATGCCGGCGGAGTTCAGCCAGTCGCACACCTCCGTGCCTTCCAGGTCGATGGCCAGAATCCTGTATCCGCCGCCAGGAAATACCACAACGGCAGCTCCGTTGCTCTTGACCGTGGGCTTGTAGAGGGTAAGGGTAGGCGTAACCACGTTGGTGAGGCGAACGATGGGCCTGCCGGCGATCAGAGGGTCTTTGGCAGTGTTGCTGTCTACCTCGGGAGGCAGATTCGATGGCGCTCCAGGCGCCACTCCCGGCCATACCGGCAAGGTGAGATGATCCGGTGACGGTGGCCAGCCCGACGGCTGCGCCAGCACCGTTGACGACAAGGCCGTCACAGCGGCCAGTAGAATTTCGTTCCTGCTCATGCAGAGATCCTCCCCATAAAAACGTCGCAGCGATCATCGCAGCCCCGCCGCCAATTCCGCAAATCGAAGCACGAGTGTGCAGCAGAATAACCGCGCGCTAAAAAAATACAGGCCGCCCAATCAGGCGGCCTGCGTGTATTTGAAGTTGAACTTTGTTTACGCCTGTACCGCCGGAGCACTGGCCTGCGGAGCAGCCGCTGCGGGCTTGGGCTTGGGAGCTTCCTGTTTCTTCGAGGGCGCAAGAATCGCGTGCAGAATCGTCCCTTCCATGCGCGGCATGAACTCCACAATGCCCGCGTCGCCAATGTCCTGGATCAGCCGGTTGACAATTGCGTAGCCCAATTCGCGATGGGCCATCTGCCGACCGCGGAAGCGCAGGCTGGCCTTCACCTTATCGCCGCCGGCTAGGAACTTCACTGCCTGGTTCTTCTTGGTCTGGTAGTCATGCTCATCCACGGTCACGGAGAACTTGACCTCTTTGACCACGATCACCTTCTGCTTCTTCTTGGCGGCGCGTTCGCTCTTTTCCTTCTCGTAGAGAAAGCGCCCGTAATCCTGGATGCGGCAGACCGGGGGAACCGCATTGGGCGAAACTTCGACCAGGTCCAGTCCCCGTTCGCGGGCGATCTTCAGCGCCTCGAAAGGAGGCAGGATGCCCATTTGTTCGCCGTTTTCGTCAATGACGCGGATCTCGCGCGCACGAATTCTATCGTTGATGCGGATAAAGGACTTTGCCGAACGTTTATCGAGTGCGATGGTACTCCTCCAGATGTCGTTACCGCCCGCCTCCGGGGGTTTCCCGAATCGCCGCGGCCACAGCAACGCACCCTGAGTATAGCATTGGCCCGGCTCGACTGAACAAAGAGCTCAGGCCGGAGTGTTTGAGCATTCCTGACCCAGACGGGTAAAGTCCCGGGGATTCAAAGGGTCCGGGGGGCGCACTATTTCCCCAGCACATCCCCAATGGCCGCCCCCGACTTTGGCACCGCAGCGTGGTAGTCCTCTCCCAGCAGCGCCGCCACTGTGGCCGCCACCTGGCTCTCGGTCACCGCACCGGCCTGTTTGCGCTCGCCCAGTGCCGCCGTGTCCGGCCCCATGAACGCCATCCACGTCTCCTTTGAGGCGGGTACCTTTTGTCCATGGGTCGTCCACTCCGGGCCCAAGCCGCGGCCGTGATCGGGCAGCACAATCAGCGTGGTCTTGCCCTGATACTCGGGCATCGATTGCACCATCTCCCAAAGCTCGCGCAAATATGCGTCGCCCAGATGCGCGGCCGTCAGATACGCGGCATAAGAGCCTGCGTGCGCCCAGTCGTCCGTCTCGCCCAGTCCAACAAAAAGCACCCGCGGCTTCTTGGCCTTCACGAATTCCATCGCCGTATGGAAGGGCAGGTTATCGAACGACTCGTCCATCCACAGGCGCGCCGACTCCGTCTTCAGTGCGTTCAGCAGCGCCACCTCAGGCGTGGCAGGAATTTCCGTCAGAGGATCGTAAGCGGCATTTACAACGAAGCCGCAGTGCTCCTTGTCGAAAATTCCGTTGAACGTTCCCCACGCGCCAAAGGCCGCGACCTTGCCCGCGAAGTCCGGCTTGGCGTTGAGCCACAGAAAGACCGTTGGATTCGGATTCGGCACATTGTCGTTCGAGTTGACACGCGGGTCGGCGATTCCCGTGAGAGTTTCCGCATAGCCGGGATAGCTGAAGTTGAACCCGTTCGTGACATGCGAATCCGACCCCAGATCGCGATTGCCGAAGATCTGTCCCTTGGCGGCCACCACGCTCCACAGGAATGGCATCAGCGCTTGCCGCGCCTCCGCCGGGGTTGAGCGCCCGTATTGCTTCTGCGCCTCAGCGGCCATCACCTTCGGGTCGCCCAGCCAATCGAGCCCCAGAGTCTTTATCAGCTTCGGGTCCGCGCCTTGAAACACCTCCTGCCAGCGCATTCCGTCCATCATCACCACGATCACGTTCTGCGTCTTGTGCGCCGCCGGAACCTGCGCTCCTGAAGCCGCCGCAAACAGCATCGCCCCTGCCGCAAGCACCAAGCCGGTCAGCAGCCTGTCAATCATCCTGTCGATTTTCATCCATCAAGATTGCCACAGATTCCCGGGCCCGGGCTATGGACCCCATTGATGCGCAGTCGCTCCGCCTGAAGCGTACGGGCTTTAGAGCAAAACTAAGGTCGC
>PKXI01000361.1 GCA_003133425.1 Acidobacteriaceae bacterium | reverse complement strand
CGAAGTTGTGTTAACACTCAACTCGAAGATGCTGTAACTGCGCTAACCCCGCCAACCCCACATCAGTGCAACCGCAGACGCCAGAACGTATAGCTGAGGATCTCGTGGGCAATGCGGTCAACCTTCCCCGAGTCCCCCTCAATCGGTACGGTGGCGCGAGGCGAGGTAAGTACGTTCAGGCCTTCGGCGGCGCAGATAGCGTGAATCCGGAACAGATGAGTCCCGTCGCTGACAATTACCAGCCGGTGCAGCCCATTGGCCCGGGCGATTACCGCAATGCGCCGCGCCGATTCCTCGGTATTGCGGCTATGAGTTTCGGCAATGATGTCTTGTTCGGGTACGCCCATGCCGACGAGGTACTCACGCCCCACGGCACCCTCGTTGTACTGGTCGCCCCCGTTTCCTCCGAGGGTGATGATTAAGGGTGCGATGCCGCGATTGTAGAGGTCGAGCGCATGGTCGAGGCGGGCGCGGTAAACTGGGGAGGGCCGGCCGTCGTACTCCGCCGCGCCAAAGACGCCGATTGCGTCAGACGGCGCAGCCTGGTCCTGGTTGGCGCAGGTTTCAATCTGCACGTAGACCCAGTAACACCAGCCCATTGTCGCCAAAGTCAGGGCGAGAAACACCAGCAGCAAGGCGCGCAACATCCAGTTGGGTTGCTTCGAACTTGCCCTGCGCCTCATGCGCACCATCTTATCCCTACCGTTGGCTTATCGCTGAAGCACCAAAACGATTTCGTGTGTGGGAATGGCGCCTTCGCGCAAAATCTCCCAGCGCCCGGGGCCCAGGGAGAGATCGACAATGGTTGTGGGCTGCGCATGGCCCGTGGGTCCGCCGTCAATGATCAGCGGAATACGCTCGCCGATCTGGTCGCGTACGCAGGCTGCGTGTGTACACTCCTGCGCTCCCTGCAAATTGGCGGATGTCGCCGTAATCGGCAACCCGAAACGCTCGACAACGGCGCGTGGAATGGCCGCATCCGGCACACGCAGCGCCACGTTGCCGGTGTTGGCCGTGGAACGCAAAGGCAGCTTGGTGCCGGCGCGAACGATGATGGTCAGCGGGCCCGGCCAGAAGCGATCTGCCAGCTTATCCAGTTGCGGGTCCGTGTCCCGTGCCAACTCGTAGGCCTGGGACAAGCCGGAGATGAGCAGCGACAGCGGCTTGTGCTTCTGACGCGTCTTGATCCTGTAGATTTGTTCCACCGCGGCGAGGTTCACCGGGTCCACGGCCAAGCCGTAGAAGGTGTCTGTCGGCAACGCGACAACATCGCCCTTGCGCAGGCAGGAGACGATGTAGTCGATCCGGTCCGGTTGGGGTTCGTCGGGATGGACGCGCAAAATTTCCGCGGACAATCAGGCCTGCCTTGGTCCCCAAATTGAAGACGCTGTAAAGACGGAAGCTATCACAGCACCAGCCACGGTGCAAGTTAGCTGCAACACCGCCCGTTCGACCCCGGGCAAAACGGCTTAGAATCGGCACAGCACTAAATGGTTTTCTACCGATGCCTCTTCGCATTGTACAGAGTAAGCAGAACGCACGTCTGAAGGAGCTGCGCAAGTCGCTCGCCTACCCGGGCCGGGAAAGCCGCGGCTTGGCCGGAATCGAGGGGCCGAACCTGCTGAAAGAGGCCCTGCGCGCTGGATTGCGCATCGATTGCGTCTTTGCTGCGCAGGGTACCGACGCCATGCGGGAAGTGCTGGCCCTGCCGCCGGAGACCGAGATTCTGGTGCTGCCAAAAGAACTGCTTGACTCCGCACTGACCACGGAAGCGCCGCAGTCGATTGCCGCCCTTGTTGAGCCGCCCGATTGGACCTGGGCGCACATCGTCGGCACGCACGGGCTTGGCGGAAAAGAAAAAAGTCCTGCGCTGGTCGTTGTGCTGGATAGCCTTCAGGACCCCGGCAACCTTGGTACGATTCTGCGATCTGCCGAGGCCTTTGGAGCGGATGGAGTCATCTGCCTGCCCGGAACCGTCAGCGCCTGGAACACAAAAGCCGTGCGCGCATCGGCTGGCAGCATCTTTCGACTTCCCGTTCTCGCCGTGAGCGCCGAGGACTGCATTGCGCGATTGCTCGAAGCTGGCGTGAAAATCTGGACCACAACCGTGAAAGCCGCGCAGGCCGCCAATCTTGTTGACCTCGCCGGGCCGGTCGCACTCCTCATCGGCAATGAGGGCAGCGGCGTATCCGACCATTTGGCCGCCCAAGCCACTGGCCGCATCACCATTCCCTGCCCTGGTCCGGTGGAGAGTCTGAATGCCGCCGTAGCCACCAGCGTGCTGCTCTACGAGGCCTCGCGCCAACGCTTCCAACGCAGTGGTGGGCCAACCGAACTGAGAGGAGCGCCGCGATGAGCCTCTTCGACGGCGAACCGGAAGGACCGAAAGGCACACTCCGCACCGCACCTCTCGCCGAGCGCATGCGGCCGCGCACACTCGAGGAGTTGAGCGGGCAGCAACACCTGGTCGGCCCCGGCAAACCGCTGCGCGTGCAGATCGACCACGACGACGCGGGATCCATGATTTTCTGGGGTCCGCCGGGAGTGGGAAAAACTACGCTCGCAAAAATTATTGCCGAAACAACCAAGGCCAGCTTCATCGAATTCTCCGCCGTGATGAGCGGCATCAAGGAGATCAAGCAGGTGATGTCCGCGGCTGCGCAAGCGTCGGAGATGCACTCGCGGACGATTCTCTTCGTCGATGAGATTCACCGATTTAACAAGGCGCAGCAGGATGCGTTCTTGCCTTACGTCGAGCGCGGAACCATTCGGTTGATCGGCGCTACTACTGAGAATCCTTCGTTCGAGATTATTTCGGCGCTGCTTTCGCGCTGCCGCGTTTATGTGCTGGAGCCCCTGAGCGACGAGCAGATCGCGCGGCTGTTGCGGAAGGCGCTGGAAAACAAAGAGCGTGGGCTGGGCAAACTGGAGTTGACTGCCGACGACGATGCACTCGAACTGATTGCGGGCTACTCGAGCGGCGACTGCCGCAGCGCCTACAACACGCTTGAAGTCGCCGCGCAATTGGCACAGGAGAAAAATCAGGCAGGCGCAAAACATATTGATCGCGCGCTGGCTGGCGTCGCGGTGCAGCAGCGCGTGCTGATGTACGACAAGTCAGGCGAGGAGCATTACAACCTGATCTCGGCGCTGCACAAGAGCGTGCGCAACAGCGATCCGGACGCGGCGCTCTACTGGCTCGCGCGGATGTTCGCTGCCGGCGAAGACCCGCTGTATCTTGCGCGACGCGTGGTGCGCATGGCTGTTGAGGATATCGGTTTGGCCGCGCCGGAGGCACTGAACCTGTGCCTCTCCGCCAAGGAGGCGATTGATTTTCTTGGCTCGCCCGAGGGCGATCTCGCGCTTGCTGAAGCGGTGGTCTATCTCTGCCTGGCGCCGAAGTCGAACTCGGTGTACACGGCCTACGGCGCAGTGCAGGCGGAGGTTGAACACACGCGGCAAGAGCCGGTGCCGCTGCACTTGCGCAACGCGCCTACACGGCTGATGAAGGAACTGGACTACGGGAAGGGCTACCTGTATGCGCATGACGAAGACGGGCGCGTGGCGGACATGGATTGCCTGCCGGATTCGCTCAAAGGGCGCAGCTATTACAAGCCGACGCAGGAGGGACGCGAGAAGTTGCTGGCTCAGCGGATGGAGGAGATTCGGCGGATCCGGGCGGGCAAGCGCGGGGGGAATTGAGCACTTCTACCCACCCTTGCAAAAGACGCAAGGATGGGGCACCCAATCGATTTTCGGGGTCTGAAAGGTTGGCCTAAAGGGTTCTATATTAGCGCTAAAGGTTCGCTTAAAGGGTTGCGATTTTGCGCAAATGTTCGTTTATAGGGTTGTATTTCTTCGAGCACTTAACCTCTCAGG
>PKXI01000035.1 GCA_003133425.1 Acidobacteriaceae bacterium | reverse complement strand
ATGGGCTGCAGCTTGTCCCTGGCAAACACCGATCCCTGCTGATGTGGACGCAAGGAAACACGGGCAAGCCCACAGACTACCCCGCATGGATGGCTTATCCAGCAACACCGCGTCCTATCCTGCCCAACACGGGCAAGCTACGCGTAGAGATGGAATACGCGCTCGGAGGCAATATAGCCGGCCTCAACGNNGGTCGAGACAGATGTGCTGATCGTGATGAACGGCCTGAAGTTCAATCGTAGCTTCCAGTATGTGCAGGGCATTGGATTCGAGATTGCCGACGTCAATGGGAACTGGCTTCCAACGGGGATCAACCCAGGGTCACTCGTGGCGAATAAGCGGTATTCGGTAGCCTTCGACAACGTCTTCGACGCGAAGACCAGTTCGACCACCAGCTTTGAACGTGACGGCGTGGTCTATTTTGTTCCTGTATCTCTCCAAATGGTTCCGGCCAAGCCGACGAATTGGAAGCCAGACGGGGTTTACGTCCAGATGCAGATGAGTTCCCTGCCAAATGGCCTACCGTGGTCCCTCAAGCTAAAATTGAACATAGCGTGGACGTAGGTTACCAAAGATTTCGTGCAATATCACATCAGAAGCGGTACGATAATCCATGGACAACGGACAGCGTATCGAGATGCAGGAACGGGCGATTGAGTTGCTGGCTAGGGCTCTCACTTCCGACCCAAAGGGTCAGGCGCTGCTTATCCGCGTGGCGAAGGTAGACGCGTTGGAAGCCATGAACATCTTGCCGATACCCGCGCCGGACTCGTATCCTGTTGGTGGGCACGAATCAGCACAGCCGGAGGACTTATGACCCGTAGGGGTGTATGAACCAATTCTTTTAACTAAGGCAGAGGCTAAAGTGGTGACGCTGCTATTTGAAGGAATGGAAGCCGATCAGATTTCAAAAGTACTAGGTGTTTTCCGGAAGACGATCAATGATCACCTTCGGCGCGTCTACCGCAAGGCAGGAGTCAAATCAGCGCTCGGCTTAGTTGCAATGGCTTACAGAAACGGGGGGTATTTATGGTGATGGATAGAATTGGAACCGTGCTCGTGCTCCTGGCGCTCTGTACGTTTGCATGTACATCCTGCGTGGGCAGTTTTACCCAGCACACGTACACGTTTCAGATCACCGCGACATCGGGCGGCGTGATCCACTCCACGCCAATTCAATTGACAATTCAGTGATGGCGCTGGAGGATTTATGACTTACGAGATGTGGTTCGACCTGCTTCTCTCGTTTCTGGTTTTGCTGCTCACTGTCCTCTGGATTGCTGAGCGGAGAGAGCGCTAGTGAAAAGTCCAAGCAATAACATGATCGCGCTTCTAACCCTGCTTGGCGCCATTGGGTTGATGGTCTATCTGTTCGCAGGTTCCCGGCAAGACCCAAGTCTGCGCATCGGTGCGCTGGTAGCCGGTACCGGGCTAGTATCCGCATTGGCTGCAATTGCCTCCACGATTTTAACCGGCAAGGATCTGACTAAGCCACGCGACCCTGCCGACATGCCCCCCAATACCACGACGACCGACACGTCTACCGTAAAGGTAGGCCCTGTCCCCCCTATCCAGCCGGCGGACCCGGCGCAACTAAAGTAAAGGAGAAACACAGTGAAGAAGTTCCTCTTGATTCTCGCTCTGATGGTGCCATTGGCAGGATGCGCACCGGTGACAGCGCCGACGCCGCCATTGGCGCCTGGATACCAGAACACAGCCGATCAGACGATGGGAGAGATTCTGGCGGGAGCCCACGCCTTCTACCAGTCGATCCAGCAGCAGTCGGCGGCGGGGACCATGACGCTCTCGGCAACCGAGAAAGCGGCCTTCAACACGTTTGGGGTGACACTCAACGGGGCGCAGACGGTTTACCTGGCCTACCACGGCAACCCGACCGCGGCGAACCTGGCAGCAGCGCAGACAGCCGTCAACACGGTCCAAACCCAACAGGCAGCATTGCCAACCCCGAAGGTGAACTGATGAGCACAGCTACCGTAGTACCCGCAGCCACCGGCTTCTGGGCAAACTTCAAGAACATCCTTCCGGCTATCGAGCTTGCCGGAAATGTTGCCATCAGCCTTCTGGTTCCCGGAGGCGTGGCACTTGCGCCGCTGTTGTCCGGACTCGAGAACGCTGTGAATCCGCTCATACAGTCGATTGGCACAAAGGCCTCGGTGTCGAGCGAGATCATGACCGTCTACGCCACTATCATTGGCGTGCTGACCACGTTGAAGGCCACGCCGGGCTTGCCTGCAGCTACTCTGGTTGAGATCGAAGGGTATATCACTGCGGCACAGAATGGCACGGGGGCTTACATCGAAGCTGAATCCGGGTTCAATCCTGCGCTGTATTCACCTGTGACGCCGATAGCATGACGATTCAGGATCAAGTTATCGGAGCTTTGACTGCATGGCGCGAGAACCGTGGCGGGGGTGTGGCTGGAATGACTTCGGTTATTAACGTTCTAGTCAACCGCGCCACTCATCGGGGAACGGATGTCTACACGGAAGCAGTTCGGAGACTCCAATTCTCCTCCATGACCGCCGCTGGAGATCCCAATCTCATCCTCTTTCCGGCAGACAACGATCCTCAGTGGCAGGAAGCCCTCACGCTGGCCTCACAAGCCTCCAGGGGCTCTTTGGACGACATCACCGGGGGCGCAACATCCTACTACGCCCTATCGATGACTACACCTCCATACTGGGCCGCATCAATGACCAAAACTGTAGAGATAGAGGGCCAAGTGTTCTTTAAGTCCTAGTAAAAAAAGCATACGCCAGAGCACAAGCTGGATCGTCCTTTGGGGCGGTCCTTTTTGTTGCTGAAAATAAATATCAAAATACCCTTTACAGCGGATTATGGGTATGCTAAATTGCGTACATGAGAACTTATACCAGCGGCGAAGTGATGAAGTTCCTGCGGGAGAAGGCAGAGTCTAAACGGGGTGCGCAGAAGCAACTCGCATTGGAACTCGGCATCTCGCCGCAATACCTCAACGATATTCTTTCAGACAAGCGCAGGTTGACGACTGAAGTAGCGGCGGCAGTTGGTTTCCGCAAACAGCCGGACTCGTATCTGCGAGTGAAGGAGTAGCCATGAACGACACACTCTACATCGTTGTTTACCGTAGCGGCCCCAATTCCCGGTGGCAAGCTATCAGCGAGGGCGAGATGCCTGAACGGCGTATGGCGGAAAACCTGATCGAATGCAAGAAAGCGGCCGGATGGAAGAACTTCCAGTTCGCTATCGTCGAAGGCCCTATCTTCTCGCCGGACGCAATGGCTGAAGCTGAGGCAAAGCTCGAAGCCTTTTAGTTTCCCGCCCGCAGACCAACGCGATGAGCAAAACAGCGCCACGAAGTGACTGAATTGTCTAGGCACACATTCACTGCGAATCTAAGTCCTTGAATTCAGTGGGCGGGAATTAAACCTCAAGTGAAGGAGAATCATGGACACAGAAGCAATCGAAGGGACGCCGATACCGGCCACCCAGCCTGCAGGATTCGTCCTGCTGGCTCCCGGAACCATCGCCTCTGATTACGCGCTTCAGAGCCTCAACAAGGCGCTCGGGCAGGCGCAGGACGAGTTCGAGGATGCCGTGAAAAACGCGGTAAACACCTACGGAGGATGGAAGTACACTCCGCTTGAGACGCTCATCAAGGCAGTGCGGCCTTCCCTCACCAAGTACCATCTGACCATTTCGCAGTTCCCGGTCACCGATCTGGAAGAGAAGACCATCACCGTCTATACCCGAATCGTTCACTGGGATTCTGGCGAGTGGATGCAGAACGCGCTTGAACTGCCGGGAGAATTGGCGCTCGGCAAGGATGGCGCTCCGAAGTTCAATCAGCAAACTATCGGCGGCTCTCAGACCTACGGCCAGAAGTACGCATACAAGGCCATCGCGGGCATCCCTGACGGGGAAGAGATGATCGACTCGACCGACGAAAAGGGCGATCTTCCCTCTCGTCAGAAGAAGCAGTCGGACGTTCGGCAGGCGGCACAGCAGAGGGCTGGTGCAATATCGCACCAGGAAAACGCTCC
>PKXI01000219.1 GCA_003133425.1 Acidobacteriaceae bacterium | reverse complement strand
GGAGAACTTGGCACTCTCCAGTGATTAACTGCATGGTTCAATTCCAGACTGCGATTGAACGCTGAGACCCGTTTGGGCCGGCGCCCGCCAAGGCGCCTGAGCAGCCGCGGTCCCAGGGGCATCGCTAATAGAGGTATCATCCATCGATGAATGAGATCGACACGAAGTCTCTTCCAGAAAACGCCTACCAGCCGCTGAAGCCCGGCGAATCCTACACGCCCATTGTGCCTGCAAACTCGGTACAGCCGGAACTTACGCTTCGCTCGATCTTCTGGGGCGTGGTGTTTTGCATCATCTTTTCAGTTGCGTCGGCCTACTCGGCACTGAAGGTGGGCCAGGGGATGGAGGCCGCCATTCCCATTTCCATTCTGGCCATCGGCCTGGCGCGCGTGTACAAGCGGCGCACCAGCCTGCTGGAAAACGTGATCATCACCGGCATCGGCGCGGCCTCCGGCAGCGTGGTGGCCGGCGCCGTGTTCACCATTCCCGCGCTCTTTATCCTCCATCTCGATCCGCATCCCGTGCAGACCATCTTCATTTGCCTTGCGGGCGGCTGCCTGGGCGTGCTCTTCCTCATTCCGCTGCGCCGCTACTTTGTGCGCGAGATGCACGGCCAACTGCCCTTTCCCGAGGCGACGGCAATCACTGAAGTGCTGGTCACCGGCGAACAGGGCGGCTCGCAGGCCAAACTGCTTCTGCAGGCAACCGCCATCGCCGGTGTTTACGACTTCGTTGTCACCACATTTCACGTATGGAAGGAGTATCTCGACTTTCAGTTCGTGCCGGTGATACGCACTCTTGCCGATAAGGGCCGAATGGTATTCAGCTTCGACGCCATCGGCTTTATTCTTGGCCTCGGCTATGTGATGGGCTTGCGCAGTGCGCTGGTGTTTTGCGCGGGCAGCGTTCTCACCAGTTTTGTACTGGTCCCCATGATCTGGTTCATCGGCGGCCACTCAGACTTTTCTCTCTATCCGGCCATGATTCCGATTTCCAAGATGACTGCGGTGGAGATCTATCGCAACTATGTGCGCTTCATCGGCGTGGGAGCCATCGCCACGGCCGGCATCATCGGCATCCTCAAATCGCTGCGCGTGGTGGCCGGATCGTTTGGCATCGCACTGCACGCCTTCCGTCATGGCGAGGCTCCGCAAACGGACCGCACCGACAGCGATATTCCGGTCGTTTCCCTGTTGCTTGGCGTTGTGCTCGGCGCTATTTGCGTGGCTATCTTTTTCGGACGCCTCCAAGTTTCCTGGACTGTGCTTGCATTGGGCCTGGTGCTGACGCTGCTATTCTCGTTCTTCTTTACCTCGGTGGCCGCCAACGCCATTGCCACTACGGCCAACAATCCTGCATCAGGCATGACCATGCTCACCATCATCATCTCCGCAGTTGTGTTGTTGAGCTTTGGCCTGTCGGGGGATACGGGTATGTTCTTCGTGATGGCCATTGCGGGCATGGTGTGCACGGCTCTGTGCGTATCGGGCCAGTTCATCACCGATCTGAAAGCCGGCTATTGGCTTGGCTCAACGCCGGCCGCGCAGGAGAAGGTGAAGTTTATCGGCGTTATCGCCGCTGCCATCACCGCCGGCTTGACGATTATTCTGCTGGCCCACGTCTATCAGTTTGGAGAAGCCGCGCCGGGAGACACGCGACAGATTCTGGCGGCGCCGCAGGCTTCCATCATGAAGGCGCTGGTGGTGGGATTCATGAACAACCAGCCGGTTGCCTATATTCTGTTCGGCATCGGTGCGATGGTCACAATTGTGGTGGAGATGCTGGGCAAGTCCTCCATGGTTTTCGCGCTCGGAATTTATCTTCCGCTGGGGCTCACGTCGCCGGTGCTGGCGGGTGGAATCATGTCGCACCTGATCAACAAACGTTCGGATAAAACCGGTGGCGAGCAGGGCGGCAGGATTCGCGAGCGCGGCGTCATTATTGCCTCGGGACTCATGGCGGGCGGTGCACTGGGAGGCGTTCTGGGCGCGTCTCTGCGGCTCTTCCCCTGGTATCAGGAGGATCTAATTCGAACCCCGTTCTACATGAACAATCCAATCTCGCAATCGGTTTCAATACTGTTGTTTGCGGGCCTCTGTCTCTATGTCTGGTTCTATTCCGTGAAGAAGGATAAGGTGTAAGTCATGGATCAAGCAGGAAAGTACGTTGCCGACGCCGTGCTCGGCATTGACACACTCTGGGGCGGCGACGTCATGTGTCCTTCGGGCACAGGGCGGTTCATTGCCGACTCATGGTTTTCCGATGAGCCGCTGCCTGCTGCCTATACGCATCCCTCGGCTGCGAGAGTGCGGGAAACCGGCGGCGTCGCGGGCAAGAGTATCGATCGTGAGGCGGTCGAAGAGTACCTGCGTCAGGTGGATCTTCCCAAAGCGATTGCCGGGGTTCGCGCTGAAGCAGGAAAGCTGCAGGGGCTGCGCAAGTCTTATCTGACCGGGCTCGCGGTTTCTCTTGAGACCATGTGGGACCTGGCCATGGAAGTTCTCGGCAAGGGCGACCCTGTGCCGTACGCCCGCTCAGTTGAGGCGTCAACCGCGAAGCCGCCTGAACCCTCCAGACCGGAGAAGAAGCGGGAACGTGCGGCCGAACTGTTGGGACGCGCCGGCTACTCCACATCCAATGCGGGCGGGCTCCTGGAAGCAGTCGATGCCTGGCGCAAGGAGCGCGTGCTCCCCATGGCATCGGTGCGAGCACTGGGCGCTGCGGTGATTGCCCATTTTGACAACCTTAGCGCCAAGAATCTGCTGCATTATCTTCCCAAGGAACTCGCGGGCGTGCCTCGCGCCAACATCGGCTTCCTTCCTATCAAGGACGCCTGGTTTTCCGGTTCGATGAACTACATTGGGCGGGCACGGAACGCTGACGGCACTCCCCAATACGAAGCCTCCTACGAGATCAATGCTTCGCTGCAGATTTCGTATCCGGAGTTTGAACAGCTCGTCAGCCACGAGGTTGTTCCTGGGCACGTAACCACTTTTGCGTATCTGCAGGACTTGTACGTTCGCGGAAAGGTGGGCTTCGAAGCTTCGGTTCTCACCATGAACACGCGCGCGGCAACATTGTTTGAAGGGATCGCCAACAATGCGATTTTGATTGCCCATGGCGTCACCGAAGTTGAGCAGTTGCCGGATGAGGACTTGCAGATCGGCGTACTGCTCGCGCTGCTGCAGGACGATGCCAAGAACCAGTCGTCGTATTCGACCTGGGGCGAAGGTAAACCGCAGCCGGAAGTTGCCGCTACGCTTCGGCGTGATTTTCTAGTGACGGAAGAGCGCGCCGATAAACTCTCCGGCGCATGGGGACGGCATCCTCTGCTGGGCCGAATGTATCTCCCCGCATACCGCTCCGGCACGGAAAAGGTTGCTGAACTGCGGCGAGCCTATCCTGCAGAGCGCGTTCTTCCGGCGATCTACGGATGCGATGGATTGGTCGATATCGAGACCGTCGATCAGGTTCTGAAGAACTAGAAGCCATTTAGACGGTTGCAAATGTCAGTTATTCACGGCAGGAAAAGGCCCCATCTCCGCGGGCCTTTTCTGTTTCCGGCCACTGCTTTCCTCATTCGCTTCCCTTGCCCATTTGCGCACAGCCAACCGCATTGCGTACCATGACCCACGAATGCGAGGACCTATGAAGCGCCGTGAATTTTCTGCTCTCCTGCCCATGTTGATGGCCGCTCCGGCCCTTGCGCCCACTGCCGAAGGTCAGGCCGCCACGCCACAATCCGCTGCTCCGCACGCGCGGGAGACCCTGGCCTCAGGGCAATTTCCCCCCGGCCCACCAACAGCGCCACCGACGGCGACGCACATCTCCCACCACTATCTCCAGGGCATGCTGCCGGACAACATTCGACTTGAAGCGCATGACTCCTGGCAGGCGCCGGGCGCGCCGCACGAGGCGATTGGGCATCACAAACACTCTGAGATTTGGTTTGTCCGTGAGGGCGAGGCGATCCTGATGACCGCTGGAGTTTCGCGCACGCTCAAGGCCGGGGACATTGGCCTTTGCATCGCCGGCGACGAGCACTACATCGCCAATGCCAGCAAGACCGACCCGGTAACGTACCTGGTGCTCACCGTCGGCCCACTGGAATAGCGAGAGACGCAGTGCTCTCGCTGCGCTCGTGAAGAGCGGGAGCTTTATTCCACGGGTGCGCCGCTCAGCGAGACCCAGTAGTACCGTCGCCAGCAGAACATGCAACGCACCGGGCGCAACCAGAAAAGAGCAAGCAGCCCATCGTAAGGCCGCAACTCCGCCGCTTTAAACTTCACCGAGGTGCAGGAAGGGCATTTGCGCCGTATCAACGGCAACCACGGCGCCCAACTCGGCCGGAGCCAGCTTGTTTCGCTCATGCTATTCGCACCTTTCACCTACGCCGTTCAGAAGTTCTAGCGAATGCTTATCTCTGTAGGACTCGTGTGCGAGTCCAGCCACGCCAACATGCATCGTATGCTCCCCGTGGCCATCGCTATGGAGGTGTCGGCTGCGCCGTAATAAAGGCGAACGGTGTCTCCATCCGCGTCGATGGTCTGCCCGCACGGAAACACTACGTCCTTTACATCTCCGCCGCGCTCGTATTGCTCCTCCGGCCCGAACATCCAGGAGTCTCCGCGTAGCAGGCAGATCTCCGGCCGTTCCAAGTCGAAGAGCGCCAGGCCCAGTCGATAAATGCTGCCCGACGCGGTCTGCCTTACTCCGTGATAGATCGTCAGCCATCCTCGAGGGGTTTCGATCGGGGGAGAGCACAAACCGATCTTGTTCGCATCCCACCATCCGCCTCGGCGCGCTTCAAGGATCACTTTGTGGCTTCCCCAGTGCCGCAGATCCGGCGAATAGGAGATCCACATATGTGCTCCCAGCGTTGTCACAGGGCGATGAATCAGCGCCCAGCGGTCGCCGATTCTTCGCGGCAAGAGCGCCGCGTCCTTGTCTTCCGGCTGCATGATCACGCCGTACCGCTCAAACGTCTTGAAGTCTTTGGTCAGCGCGAGAGAAACTCCGGGGCCGCCGCGCGCGAAAGATGTGTAAGCCACCGCATACTTCTCCAACTCTGGTACGTACGTAATGCGCGGATCTTCAATGCCCCAGAGCTCTTCAGGGAACTCTTTCGGATTGGCCACCAAAGTTGGCTCTGGATCGACACGCCACCCGTTGATTCCATTCGCGGAGCGCGCCGCGCAAAGATGCGATATGCCGGTCCGGCTCTCCACCCGGCACAGCAGCAGCGTATCTCCGTTGGCCAACAGGACGGCTCCGGCATTGAAGACGCTGTTGATTGGATAGGGCCAACTCTCGCGGCAGAGAATCGGATTGCCGGAATAACGCGTGAACAGGGGTGCTTCGGCAGATGTCTTCAGCCTTTTTTCTTCCAGGGCGATAGACTCCGCCGATTCATTAACCAGGTTAATAGTACTCAATAAGTGACACTCATTTCCTCATGCTGTTCAACTGCGCTTGTCACACTGGCGGCCTGCATGTCGAGCAGTGCCATCAAAAAGGAGAGCGTCGATTCCGCTCCCTGATTCTCATTTACGCGATCGGGATGAAGCCCGTCCCTGCATCCGCCGGTGACAGGATCGTAAAGCGGAATCTGCAGGTCGTTCTTTCCCAGGAACCAGCGGAAGACACGATGCGCTTCCTCAAGCCAGCGTTCCTGGTGCGTCAGCCTGTAGGCTTCAAGACAAGCCGAGATGGTGGCGCAGGCCTCCACCGGCTGCTGATCGAAGCGCGCCTTCTCCTTGCCCTCGCCATAGAAACCGTCTGAGCCGACGGGCACAAAAACTTCGCTGTCGCCGCAGTGTTGCGCCGCTACAAGCCACTCCAGCGACTCGATTCCCGCCGCGACCATCCGCTCGTTATTGCTGCGCCACCCGGCCAGGATGAGTGCCTGCGGCAACCGTGCATTCGAGTAGGAGAGACCCTTCTCAAACCAGTTCCAGCCTTCCGAGCGGCTGCGTTCGTAAATATCCAGCAGCCGGTTGGCCAGCGCATTGCGAACGCCTTGAATCGCCCTGTCGCCAGGGAACCAGTCAAGGTACGCCTGCAAACCGAGTATGCTGAATGCCCATGAGCGCGGACTGCTGAACTTTGCAACCGCAGGCACGGCCGCCTCAAACAGTCTTCCTGCCGCTCCGCGCAACCCGGCATCCTGCGAGTGGCCCAACACCGACCCAAGTGCCCACAACGCCCGGCCGTGGCTGTCTTCAGAGCCGACATCTTCCAGCCACTTGCGGTCGTACCCAAGAAAATTTCTGAATTGCCCGGTATCGGGATGGAACGCAAGCCACAGAAAGGCAAGATACCGGCGCGAGAGGTTGGGATGCACGGTCTTGCTGTCGTACGCAGTATTTTCATCCAGCCGCATCGACACCACCAGCGCGCGCGCATTGTCGTCGGTCGTGTAGCCCTCGCGCGTGTTGGGTACCGAAAAGATTGCGTGCTGCAACATGCCGGTGTCGTCGGTCATGGTCAGCAAATGGCCCGTATTCAATGCCGGCAAATGATCCATCGGGTCAGTGCTGTCCATTGTGGATTCATCCGGCTGAGCGGCCCGCGGCCGCAACGAGCGCTCGAATCGGGCACGCTGAAAACTCGCCATGTAAGCCCGCGCTGTCTTGGGCCACGTCGTTCCACGGGAGTAGAGATAGGCCCGCTTACGCATGGCATGGCGTTCTGCGTCATTCTCAAGCAACGCAATGACAGCTTGCGCAATTGCATCAGGGCTGTCGAACGGAACAATGACGCCTCGTTTCTCCGCGAGCAGCTCCCTGGCGTGCCAGTACGGGGTGGAGACGATTGCTTTGCCCGCGCCCAACGCAATGGCCAGCGTGCCGGAGACGATTTGCGCCTCTTGCCGGTAGGGCGTGATGTAAATATCCGCGCCGCCCACGTGCTCCACAAGTTCTTCCGTGCTGACAAAGCGGTTGTTGAAAATCAATTGCGAAGAAACGCCAAGCTCCTCTGCCAGCGCCCGTAATCCTTCGCGGTAGCGCTCCCCTTCGCGCCGCCGGATATGCGGATGCGTAACGCCGGAGACGATATACACGACTTTGGGATTTCGCTCCAGAATCGCCGGCAGCGCCCGAATCACGTTCTCAATTCCCTTGTTGGGCGAGAGCAGGCCGAACGTAAGCAGAACCGACTTGCCTTCTGTGCCGAACTTGTCTTTGAAGTAGTTCGGGTCCATGAACGGAAGATCCGGCACGCCATGCGGGATGACGTCGATCTTTCCGCACGGCACCGCATAAACCTCGCGCAGCATTTTCGCCGCCAACTCGCTCATCACAACCATGCGATCGGAGAGCCGCGCAATCTCTTCGAGCACCGCGCGCTGATCCGGGTCCGGATCACGCAAAACAGTGTGAAGCGTAGTCACCAGCGGCATCTTCAGCCGGCGCAGCAAGGCGAGAATGTGCCGGCCTGCGGTTCCGCCGTAAATGCCGTATTCATGTTGCAGGCACACCAGGTCGTTACCATTGAAGTTGAGAAAATCCGCGGCCCGCACGTACGATGCAATGTCTTCCTGCTCCAATTCCAACCGCACTTGTTTCGGATACTCGTAGCTCGAATCGGGGTCGTTGACGGGAATCGCAAACAGCCTGCCCTCCCCGTATTCTGTCCCCAGCGCGCTGCACAGGTCGGTGGTAAACGTAGCAATGCCGCACTCGCGCGGCAGATAATTTCCAACAAACGCAATACGCGTGGGCAAAGGCAACGTGCACTCCTTCAACGCCGCGGAATGGCAAGCCGCGGAAGCGGGCCCGGTTGCCGGATAATCTGGATACATCGCCTCGGGGATCGCCATTGTGTCCTGCTTTCAGTTGTTTCTGTGTCACGAGCAATCGGCCAGTCGCGCGAGACGTCCACGCAGTTATCGCCTTCCAGACTTCTCCCTCAAAGTCCACTGCCGAATACGGCTGGCGCGCACCGATTCGAGCCCCAGGGTTCTACAGCGCCCCAGGACCTTCGATTACGCGCGGCTCGATGGGCTTTACCGGAACTGAATGCTCACCAAGGAAGTCTTTGGCAAAGCCCTTTTGCTTCACGGGAATAGAGTCCGGCGCCGGCCCTGAAAAACCGGTCGCATCGGGCTGGCTTGCGGAGATAAATGGATGTGTGCGTGCGCGCCGCCGTGCGGCAAAATGCTTCTTTACATCGCGCTTCTTGATGAGGGTCATGGCAATTCCAGTCATTCGGTTGCGTGCTTGAGCGGTGCTCGTCTGAAGCGAAGCCTGGAATGCCGGAGGCGAGAGGGGGAGACTTTAACTACTACCTTGAGCTTACGCGCTTTGCCGATTGCGTGCCTGCGCAGCCACAAGTCCCCCCTCTCGCACCCTAAAGAATGTCTGGCGCGACAATAACGAGCAGCCGCAAAAGAAAAAGGCCGCTCCTCGAACCTACCCCGCGAGCGGCCCTTCCTACTGTTCAATATTGCTCTAAAACTGGAGCTTGGCTCCAAATTGAATCTGCCGCGACGTCGTGGAAGTAGCGGTCACCAAGCCCGCCGTGGGCGAAATTCCCGATGTCGCCGAGGTGTACACCACCTCATTTGGCGTGGAGAAGTTGGTGTGGTTGAGGATATTGAAGAACTCGGCCCGGAACTGCAACCCCAGCCGCTCCGTGAGGTGCGCGCTTCTGGAGGCTGAGAAATCCAGCCCGAAGAGCCCCGGCCCGGTCAGCGCATCGCGTGAGACGTTGCCGAAAGTTCCTGCGGCAGGCGGCAAAAACGCCTGCGGGTTGAAGTACTGGGTCGGGGTGTGCGGATACAGATTGCCGCTGAACGCCGGATTCCAGTTGGGCCTTACCGGGTTGCGCGTGTCGCCATTGCCGGTGGGGTTGTAGCCGAGTTGCGGCGAAAACGGGAACCCTGTCTGCGCATTCACAATCGCGCTCAACGTCCAGCCCTCGGCGATGAGATTCACCGGCGACGACGCGTTTTTCAGGAGCCGCTTCTGCGGCCCGAACGGCAGCTCGTAGCTCCCGTTCAGTGCAGCCGCATGGCGCACATCCGTTGCCGCCGGTCCCCAGTCCAGCTTGGGGTTCAATGGGAACGAAACAAACGCCGGCGTGTTGCCGCTGACGCTCGTATTCCATGCAGAGCCATCGTCAAGATTCTTTGCGTAGGTGTAGTTGCCGCGGAACTGCACGCCACTTCCAAAGTTCCGCCGCACATCCACCTCCAGCGCGTTGTAAAGCGCCACGCCCTGCGAGACCCACGAAGTCGAGTTCGCCAGCGCTGGATTCGCAAGTGCTGCCCCGCTGGTGTAATACGGCGCGCCAGTGGATGTGTACAGCGGGCCTGGCTCGTTCATGTCTTCAGAAAGAATCTGGTGATAGCTGTGAGAGCCCACGTAGCCGATCGTCAACGAAGTCCGCGGCGCGATCTGCTGCTCGACGCGCAGACTCCACTCGAGCACTGCGGGCGTGGCAATGTCGGGCTGTACATTGCTTGGCGATACCTTGCTTCCCGCCGGCGGCGGCGTGCCCGGCGTGATGCTCAGGTTCGAAACCGCAATCGACTTGATGGACTCCGAAGTATTGAACGGCGCGGTCTGGTCGAGCCGGTAATCCAGAGTGTCCAGCAGCCCGTGATAGAGTCCGAAGCCGCCGCGCACAGCAGTCTTCCCGTTGCCCCACACGTCCCACGCAAAGCCCACGCGCGGCGAAGGCAGAAATTTTGCGCGATTGTTGGTCAACGCTGAGTTGCCCACCACTGGCTGGGTTTGCAGCACGCCGTTCACGATTGTGTAATTCGCAGCGCGTCCCTGCACTTCGTTCCATCCATCGGTCGACTCCGAGCGGAGCCCGGCCCGCAGCTCCAGCCTTGGTGTCAGCTTGATTGTGTCTTCGATGAATCCCGCTCCCTCGAGCGACCGCCAGCCAAGCTCGGTGGGCGAAGGCACCACGGTAAACGTAGCCACAGTTCCCTGCAGGAACGTCTGCAAGGTGCTGAACGATGCCTGCCCGAACTGGTTCTGCGCCAGCAAGTCGTTGGACTGCAAGCGCTGCAGCCACCCGCCCGCCTCAATCTGTTGCCGCCCGTGCGACCAGTAGATGTGATCGTCCACAGTGAAGAGATTGCGCGACGTTATGTTGTTGCTGCCTACGTTGGTGCCCGCTCCGCTGATCGTCGACGCCCCATTCGAGGCCGTGCTACCACTGATCACGATTGCGCCAATCTGCTTGCCCGTGACCCAGCCCGGAACCGGCACTGGCGTGTATCCGGTGAAGAAGTAGCTCGCGCGTGAGAATCCCAGCCGCGCCGTATTCAGGAACGAAGGCGAAAACACATGCTGCTCCTGCACGCTGGCTACCTGTTCGCGCATGCTCTCGTTCACCAGGCTCAACGGATTCGCCGACGGCGTGTTGGCCGCGCTGTCATCTATCGTGTACACGGCAAACAGCAGGTCCTTGCTGCCCAGGTTGTCGTCGAAGCGCGTGGTGCCGAAGTCTTCGCGAATATGTTGCGGCGGATGGCTGAATGCTTCCGCAATACCGCTGAGCTGGCCGTTCGCTAGCAGCTCCGGCCCATTCTGCAGCGGCCACAACGCCAGCAGCGGCGCCACAGCGGAGTTTACGCCGACGTATTGCTCTACCCCCGAGGAGTTCGGCAGATAGCCCTGCCGCGCCTGGTTATCCGGGACCAGTGTGACCGCGCTCAGGCCCCAGTTCTGCCGGAAGCCCTCGTAGCTGCCGAAGAGAAACAGTTTGTCAGAGCGAATGGGGCCGCCCACCGAGCCGCCAAACTGGTTGCGCTGGAACTCCGGAATTGATCCGGCATCAAAATAATTCCGCGCATCCAGAACGCTGTTGCGCAGAAACTCAAATGCCGAACCATGCAGCTTGTTCGTCCCCGACGAGGTAACGATGCTCACCTGCGCCCCATCGCGCTTGCCGTAACTTGCACCATAGGTATCGGTCTCCACGTTGAACTCGCGCACTGCGTCTACGCCCAGCAGTTCGCCGCTTGTGCCGCCCGGCGTCACGTTGATCAGCGACGCTCCCGTGTATTCAATGCCATTCAGCAAGAACAGGTTGTCCTGCGGCCTACGCCCGCTCACTGAAAACATATTGCCTACCGACGAGTTCGACGTCCCAATGTCGCCTGAACGCTGGCCCGTGTAGTTCACCGTCGCGGGATTCAGCGTAAGCAGTTGATCGTAGCTGCGCCCGTTCAGCGGCAGCTCTTTCACCTGGCGCTCGTCGATCAGCCCCGATGTCTGCTGCGAAGTGATGTTTACGCTTGCTTCCGTGGCGTCTACCACCACGTCCTGGTGCACGGAATCCAGGCCCAGTGCGAATTCCAGTTGCAGGCTCTGCCCAACCACCACAGAGATGCTCGTCCGCCGCAGCGTCGCAAAGCCTTCGTGCGCCACAGTCACCGAGTAAATGCCCACCGGCACTGACGGCGCATGAAACCGTCCAGCCTCATCTGTCGTCAGCAAGCGGGTGGCTCCGGTTTCGACTTGGCGCACTGTCACGGACGCTCCGCCCAGCAGCGCGCCGCTTGCATCCTTTACCGTGCCGCTGATTGTTCCGCCCACAATCTGCGCGTGCACGGCGGTCGTTCCGCCAATCGCAACGATGGGCAAGACAAGAATCAGGGCGACAATTAGTCGATAGAACTTTTCTTTATGTGTCACAAATGATCTCCTGAAATTTTTATTGGCCGGTCACCCGTTTTTTCAGGGGCTCGGGGGGAAGATGAAGGCACGCGGCAGAATTGCCTATGCAGAGCTTTCTGTGCGCCTGAAATCAAGTTGTTTGCGGGATCAGATCAGCGACAACAACAACAACAACAACAGCCAGCCCGCCGGGAGGCAGGCATGAGGAGCCGTGATGGGAAAGAAAGCACGCTCATAGTTTCTGAAACTGAACTGCGTAATAAATTGCTGCCGGGCACCCCATCCTCGAATCGTTCTTTGATTCAAGGGTGGGAAGCCACAGAAGCCGGATCTTTCCAGACTCCCCGAAAAGACAAAGGCCGCGTCAGCAACTGGGCTGAAACGCGGTCTTATGGGATTCGGCTAAGTCTTCGAACTGCTTACCCACAAGACCGATGTGACGCGCAACGACACGCGAGACACAACACCAGCTTGAGGCAAAAGCTCATGATGCAACTATAACAATGGCCGGAATTCGGGTCAACCCCAAAAGCGACCTTCAATGCAAGCTGGTGTGCTGCATGTATTTGCGGGTATTCTCACCACGGGAGTATGGCTGAAATGACTATGCTCAACGAATCTGCTAAAACCTTCAGATCCAGTCGCTTTACAGCGGTATCGACGCAAAAGACTTGTGCGCTGACCACAGCGTTGCTGGTCGGCGCATTCCAATCCTCCGCGGCCTAGGAACCAAATCGCACCGTCCTGCCGATTACGCCCACACGGTTTCATGGAACCATTGGAACCACCTACGCCGATTCCACTCCCGACGCGCCTTTCGCCGTCCGTGCTCCTGAGGGTGCACCCAACGTGCTGGTGGTTCTGCTCGACGATCAAGGCTACGGGCAATCCTCCACTTTCGGCGGGCTTATTCCCACGCCGACTTTGGACCGGCTTGCGGCGGGTGGCCTTCGCTACACGCGCTTCCATGTAACAGCTCTCTGCTCGCCCACGCGCGCCGCGTTGCTCACAGGACGCAATCACCACGCAGTCGGCATGGGCACCATCACCAACTGGAGCACCGACTACCCCGGCTACAACTCCGCGATTCCCAAGAGCGCCGCACTGGTCTCTGAAGTGCTGCGCGAGAACGGCTACGCCACCGCAGCTTTCGGCAAGTGGCACTTGATTCCCGAACGCGAGTGCACGCTCTCAGGCCCGTTCGATCACTGGCCCACGCACCAGGGCTTCGACTACTATTTCGGATTTCTGAATGGCGAAACCAACCAGTGGTACCCGGAACTCACGCTGGGCACGCAGCCTATCGAGATGATTGCTCCGCCAGGCCGCAAGAGCGACTACACGTTGAATGAGGATCTCGCCAACAAGGCTATTGCATGGATTAAGGCGGAGAAGTCGCTCGCACCGGATAGACCTTTCTTCATGTACTACGCACCAGGAGCCAGCCACGCGCCGCTCCAGGCTCCCAAGGCCTGGATCGACAAATTCAAAGGCAAGTTCGATATGGGCTGGGACCGCTATCGCGAGATCGTTCTTGAGCAGCAGAAGAAGCTCGGCGTGGTGCCGCAGGATACGAAGCTCACGCCGCGACCCGCCGCGATTCCTGCGTGGGACTCGCTGACTGCGGACCAGAAGAAAGTGGCCGAGCGTTTGATGGAAATCTATGCCGGCTTTACTGCGCAGAACGATCACGAGCTGGGCCGTGTTCTTGATGCCATCGGTGACACGGGACAGATGGACAACACCATGATCATCTATATCGCCGGGGACAACGGCGCCAGCCTTGAAGGCGGCCTGCGCGGCACATCCAACATGATGGCGCAGGCAAACGGCATCGAAGACAACACTGCTGAATCGCTGGCCAGGCTTGATGAACTGGGCGGCCCGCACACCACGCCGCATTACCCGGTCGGTTGGGCGTGGGCCGGTAACGCGCCCTTCCAATGGGGCAAGCGCATCGCTTCTCATCTTGGCGGCACGCGCGATCCCATGGTGGTTTATTGGCCAAAACGCATCAAGGATGTTGGCGGCATTCGCACCCAGTTTGAAGATGTGACCGATGTTGCACCGACGATCCTCGATGCGGCGGGGCTTCCCGAGCCGGTAGAAGTAAACGGCGTAAAGCAGCAGCGCGTAGACGGCGTCAGCATGGTGTCGAGCTTCGCGTCGGCAAATGCACCCGCCACTCGAACCCGGCAGTACTTCGAGATGATGGGCAATCGCGCCATCTACAGTGATGGATGGATGGCCTCAGCTCGCAGCGGTATTCTTCCGTGGATCTACGGCACAGCCCCCGAGACCATGATGCAGCAGCCGTGGGAGCTCTACAACCTGACCACGGATTACTCCGAAGCCGATAACCTTGCGGCTCAATTCCCTGACAAGCTCAAGGAATTGCAGGCACTGTTCGACGTGGAAGCAACGAGGAACCAGGTATACCCGCTCGATCCGCGGATGGGAGGCCGTCAGGCGCGACCCACGGGCATGCACTTCAGCTACTACGCGGGGACAGGGCATCTCTATGTCTCGCTTACGCCGGCTTATGAGAATCACTCCCACACCATTGCGGCGTTTGTCGACATTCCAGCCGGAGGCGCGGATGGAGTGCTGCTGGCCGACGGCGGCGAGAGCGGCGGATTCTCGCTGTTCCTGAAGAATGGAAAGCCCGCTTAAACCTAG
>PKXI01000025.1:2696-2819 GCA_003133425.1 Acidobacteriaceae bacterium | reverse complement strand
AATCCTCGTGGTACGGCGCCGCTGGCGCAAACATCAACATTCCGGTATTCAATGGATTCCTGTTCAACGCCCGCGCACAGGAGGCAAAGCTGCGCGCCAACGCGGCCGGGGAACAGGTGCGGA
>PKXI01000025.1:1581-2578 GCA_003133425.1 Acidobacteriaceae bacterium | reverse complement strand
TGAGAAGTGCAAGGACTGTGGGCAGAGAATGACACTTTGCGGATTTCTCTTGATCCATGCCGCGCTCTCAATTTCCAGATCGGAGCAACACCATGATTGAGAACTTCAAGTTAAGGGTGTTCCGCGTGGTTGCGGACGCGNNTGAATTATCGTCGGGCTGCGGACGAGCTTCATCTTACTCAGCCCGCAGTAACGGCACAGATCAGGTCATTGGAGGAGAGTCTAGGGATTGCGCTTTTCGATCGAATCGGGCGCGATACGAATCTCACTCAGGCCGGAGCGACTCTCTTGCAGTATGTGCGACAGATAGAAGCTATTACCAACGACGCGATTGCTGCACTTGCACCTTTTGGCGGACAAGAGGGAGCCGAGTTAAGTATAGGAGCTTCCCATACCATCGCCGTCTATCTGTTACCAAAGCTTCTTCCTCAGCTAATGCATGAATGGCCCAAACTCCGGATTCATGTCATAGGCGGAAGTACAAATGAAGTCTTAATGGCTCTGACCACGCATCGGATCGGAATTGCTCTGATTGAGGCTCCTGCGCATCGTCCNNGATTTGAAAATCGAAGCATTTGGACAAGATGAATTGGCTCTCATTGTGAGGGCGGACCATCGCTGGACAAAAAAGCCGACGGTAAGAGCTGCAGAAGTAGTTCAGGAGCCGATTCTCCTTCGTGAAGCCGGATCTGGCATGCGTCAATTTGTCGAAGAATATCTAGAACGGAACGGTGTATTGCGACAGCAACTTCGTACATCCATCGATATAAATTCCACAGAAGGCATCATTTCCGCGGTGGAGGCCGGACTTGGCATTGGCTTTGTCCCACGGCTTGCGCTTGAGAGAGCGTTGGAGCAGGGAAGCGTCAGGGCGATTCAACTCGAAAACGGTCCGATCAGGCGCGAACTGAGCATTGCGCTTCTCAATGGGCCAGATCCCCAAGGACCTGTGGGGCAATTGCTGGATATCCTCCGAGAACACGGAGCCACAAAGCGT
>PKXI01000025.1:1099-1557 GCA_003133425.1 Acidobacteriaceae bacterium | reverse complement strand
GTCCTTTCTTTCACAATAGCCGTATTTGGCAGCTCCATCCTGGCTGGCTTGCTCGGTGCATTGACGGGACTCGGCGGGGGAGTTGTCATTGTTCCAGTCCTCTGTCTTGTGTTCAAGATTGACCTCCATTATGCGATTGGTGCCTCGCTTGTATCTGTGATTGCAACCTCGTCGGGAGCCGCTGCGGCCTATGTTCGAGAAGGGTACTCCAATATCCGTATCGGAATGTTTTTGGAAGTGGCTACTACGCTCGGCGCTTTGTTCGGAGCGTATCTGACAGCCAAAGTTTCCGGAAACTGGATTGGAGTAATCTTCGGCGTGGTGCTTTTATACTCAGCGTGGGCTTCTTTGCACAAGACTGCGACAGAACCGAAGATTTCCCAACCGGACTCTCTCGCGATGCGGCTGAATTTTAGGGGATCCTATCCAGTCCAAAGCGGCAAAGAAGAGTATGTCGC
>PKXI01000025.1:0-1065 GCA_003133425.1 Acidobacteriaceae bacterium | reverse complement strand
AGCAACTTCATGATCGGTGTAACAGCTGCGGCTAGTGCTGGATTCTATCTAAGCCGCGGATACATTCTCCCAAGCCTGTCGATGCCGGTCGTACTAGGAGTTCTCGCGGGCTCTCTTGTTGGATCTCGCATTCTCGTCAATGCTCATGTCCAGACACTCCGCCTGGTATTCAGCATTGTCATTGTCGCGCTGGGGGCCGAAATGATCTTTAACGGCCTGACAGGGAGGCTTTGAGTGTCTGATCAAGGGGATCAACGGCTTGAGACCGCAATGGGGCGCATGCTTCAAATCGGGGTGACCGTCGCGGCACTGGTTGTCCTGTTCGGTGGGGTTCTATATTTGAGACGTTTCACAGGCCCAATGCCCAACTACCAGCAGTTTCATGGTGCTTCAGCCGCATATGAGTCCATTCACGGAATCTTGGATGGTTTAGGAAGCTTCGACAGCCAGAGCCTGATTGCCTTTGGCATCCTGTTGCTGATTGCGACGCCAATCTGCCGCGTCATCTTCGGCGTAGTCGGATTCTCCCTCCTCCGGGACCGTTTCTATGCAGCTGTGAGTGTGATCGTGTTGATCATTCTGATGTTGAGTCTTTTTTCGAGGAGATAGCNNACCATGCCAGTGATCGGCGACAGGCCCGAATTGAATCTTAAGACGGTTGTCTATGCAACAGATTTCTCTCTTCGCTCCAAGAACGCCGGCCTCTACGCCGCGCGTATGGCCGCCTATTTCTCTGCGAAGCTGCTGGTAACTCATGCCTTCACGCTAGCGCAAGCCGCCCTGGAGGTTGAGATTGGCGATAGAAAATTAAGCCAGCAGAGAAGGGACTTGACGCGACTTCTATCAGGAGAGGCTGCTGTCCTGGGAAAGGACTCGATCGAAGCCATTCCGATNNCTTCTCGAAGGAGATCCCGAAGATGTGATTCCAAATCTGGCGGATAGACACGAGCCGTCTATGATCGTCCTGGGAACGCACGGCGGAGGCAGGCTTGAACGGGGAATGATTGGCTCAGTCGCAGAGAAAATCCTACGGTCTACGCGCTGGCCAGCGCTCACCGTTGGCCC
>PKXI01000398.1 GCA_003133425.1 Acidobacteriaceae bacterium | reverse complement strand
TGTGCCTCGCCAAAACTCCATCCGGCCAAAAATTGAATCGAAGCATCGATATCTTAACGGTTAAGAGCTACTTGGATCGCCCGGCTCGTGCTCGTTGGAAAGCTATGAAAATACAGGCCGATGGAATTCTGGCGAGGGACAGCTTGGCTCATGTTGTGAAGGAGGTGCCACCGATCAGCCACCTGTACTGCGTTCGGCGCGGCTTTCGTCGCCGCTTCGGCGTATAAGCTGGCTCGGTCCCGGCTGACGATCTCGGTTCCAGGATGAGTCTGCAGCCATTGCGCGGCGCTCTCCGCGCTGCGGTCCGGCAGCAGATCGACGACCTTGCCGCGCTCCAGGTCACAGAGAATCGTGCCGTAGCGGCGTCCCTTGCGCCATGCCCAGTCGTCAATGCCGAGCACGCGTGGCGCCTGCGCGGAGGTCGCCACAGTTTTGCGCCGCAACTGGCGCAACAGCGTCGAATCGCTGGCCAAGATCCCCAACTGATCCGCTAGGCGAGAGCCCGCTGACCCACCCAACACAAGGGTGATTCGCTCCAACGCCTCACTCAACCGGCAAGTGCGCCGGGCATATCGCTCCACAGTCTTCGGCAGACGTTCCGTGAATATATGATGGCCACAGTCTTCCGTATCACAAAAGAACCGTCGGACGCGAAGCTCGATCCGCACTGGAACGCCTTCCCAGGGCAGATCGTTGAGCCAGCGGCCGTATCGACTATGAATGCGCCGTGACGCCTGCCGACACTCGGGACATATACTTCCCTCGCCAGCCGGACGAAGAACCGTCACGAGCCGGTTTCGTCCTTCGACCATCAACTGATCCAGCACGACTTCATCGGCATCCGGCACCAATGTCCGCTCTCTCATAGCAATCCGCCGGAGACCGCCAGAGCTGCCTATCTTCTACAGCCACCCAGCTGAACCGTAAAGTGCCAGCTGTGGTTCACCAAATGTGAGGAAGAACCACTTTTACTCCGCCGCAGAATACCGCTCGCGCGGCATTCTGTGGTCTATTTTTGCTCTGGCGCTTATATGTTGGGGCGTGTGCTGCGCCTCCGCTCCGCAAGGCTTCGCTCCACATAAGGTGGGGAAGTGTCACCCCTGGTTCAACGAAATTCCAAATGCGATTGCCCTGGTGATTTCGCTGTTTCGGATAAATGACCATCTGTGTGGCAGACTACACTAGTCTAATATGCAAAGTGCGACTGGGAACTCCGCCAAGGCCTTGGAGACACCAATCTTTGCATATTCGTCGGTTTTCTGCAGGTCCAGGACTTCTCCTGTAAACACGTTCCGACACTTTTCAGAACAGCTGCGGAATGGGAGCAGAACGTTAGTATCGTCCCAGATTCGGGGTCCGATTGGTGGGAGATCGATGTCGTTGAGCAAGCCTGCGACCAGGCGCGGAACAACAACGAGCGCCCTCGTGGTTCCGGACTTCCTGGCGAACGCAACAACGTGTTTGGCTTTCGCGCCTTCCACCGCTAACGGCAGGTATTCTCCCTGCTGAAAGAGATCTGTTTGCTGTTTACGCAAGCACAGAGTTCTCCAGATCGAATACATCTTGAGTCGACCGTCCTCAGGAGTTTCCAGCAGGCGGCCTATTGATAACGCATCAGGATCGTTGCCCCACACACGGATACTCTCGAACATTTGCTGGCGGCGGATATAGTCGACTGGACGCCGGTTGTCTGGGTCGACCAGACTGAAATCCCACAACTCATTGCCTTGGTAGATGTCGGGAACGCCCGGGCACGTGAGTTTGAGAAGCGTCTGCGACAGGCTGTTCCATAGGCCAATGCGGGCGACGCGGCGTTGGAACGGCACGAAGTCGTCGAGGAACCGGTTCTTGGCAGCCGGATTCAGCAATGCCCTTACGAACGATGAAACTGCAGTTTCGTATTCAGTATTTCGATTGATCCAACTGGTGGTCTGCTTGGCTTCACGGATAGCCTTTAACATATAGTTTTCTATCCGCTCGCAGAAAGTCTTCCAGTCGTCCGTATTGTTCAGAGGCTCTGATGGCCAGGCACCCACCAACGTCTGATAGAGCAAGTATTCGTCATTCGGCGAAGGGGCGGGCCTGTCGTTGATCAAGCACTTATGGCCGCGATTGAAGCGTTTCCAGTCCCGCACCCGAAGCCTCCATAGCGCCGATATCTCCGAGAGCACATTGATCCGGGAGCGCACATCCTCCGAGCGCTTGGAGTCGTGCGTGCTGGTAGCCAGCATGGTGTGAGGCCAACAGCGGAAGCGCTCCTGGTTCGCAAGATGAAACTCCGGCGTCGTGGTTCCGAACCGGTGAAGATCGCCTCCGACGTCATTCAAGGAGACCAGGCGGTTGTACCTGTAAAAGGCGGTATCCTCCAGGCCCTTGGCCATCACAGGGCTGGTAACTCGCTGGAATTTCATGGCGAAGGTTGTCACTGCGTTCCGGTAAGCGAAATCTTGTCCTTCGGCGATGCTCGTCAGAAGCACCTGGCCGACGAAATCGAAGATGCTGGTATCGGTGGCCGGACTTCTCCATTTGGCCGAGGCGATGGCGCTGCGGATGTAGCGTACGTCATTATCCGAAATGCCTGAGGGGCTCACGTAGGTGCGGTACACGGGAAAAGTGCAGATCACCTCCGTCAGTGCATCGCGCAGGCCGTTGAGGGTGAAGTCGCAGGTGTGCCGTTTGGAGAGAGCGATCTTGGCGATTTGATTGGCAAGTACGTTCAGTTCACTAGCCAGGGCAACCCTGATGATCAGTTTTCGGCAGCGGTAGAAAAGGTCGTCAAGATCGACGTCATCACCTGCAAAGTTTCGGTAAATGCGCTCCAATCGCATGACGGCGGCGGGGTCTACAAACACTCCGTTAACGAGATTCGCGAAGTCGTAGCCCGTGGTGCCGCAGACAGGCCACTCGGCGGGCAGCCGTTCGGGTCCGGTAAGGATTTTCTCGATGACCACATAGCGTGGCCGGTTCCCGTTGCTCGCGGAATTGTTTACGGCGAGTGCGATGCTGCGTTGCAGACGTTCAAAGTATTGAGCGGGATCATACAGTCCGTCGGGATGGTCAACGCGGAAGCCATCCACTTTGCAGTCAGCCAACAGACTCAAAACCAGACGGTGGGTTGCCTGGAAGACGGTTTCGCTTTCCACGCAAATACTGGCGAGGTCGTTGGTATCGAAAAATCGGCGGTAGTTGATGTCATCGGACGCGACCCTCCAGTTGGCCAGGCGGAAGGTTTGCGCTTTGATGAGTTCGTGCAGTTCTTCGAAGCTTGCGGGATCGGCAGGCGTGCCGTTGATCAGGTCGACGGCTCCAAGAATACAAGTGGCGATCTCCTGGGATCGCGCACACAACTCGGCCAGTCTGCGCTTATGGATTTCCCTGTCGCGATTCCGCTCGGCGATGCGATCGCTGCTCGCCTCCTGCCTTCCCGGCAAGTGGCCGAAGGCGGTGATCAGGCTCTGAAACTCGAGTAGGACCGGATTCTGCGCGCCGAGTTT
>PKXI01000106.1 GCA_003133425.1 Acidobacteriaceae bacterium | reverse complement strand
GCCATGATGTTGAACCTGCGCTGTGACCATCTGTTTCTGCAGGCCAGCCAAAATTGCCTTGCCCTCGCTTATCGTCAATCCCACGGTGGCCGGAGAGAACTTCTCTATACGCTCAATCATGGCAACTTCGTACTCGGTGGGCTTGCCCGGAACCACCTCAGAAACCAGCTTCAATGTCCATTTCATCCCAACAGCCTACGCCACTCCACAACTTTGCATGCTCTCACCGGAAACGCTCGAAAAATCGGCCTGAACCTTGCCTTTTAGGCCTGTGACAAAAGGCCTCTGACAGCCCGCCAACTAACCACAACAAAACAAACGGCCGGAACTCCCCGATCCGGCCGTGTCAAAAGGTGTGGGTTATGGCACAGCCTCTTCGTGAAGCTCAGTCGTAAATCCCGGCTTGACCGCAATACCCTCGAAGACAAAAAAGCAGACCACAACCACTAACCCACAGACACTCCCTGCCTGAATCGGCGAAGATGCGCTCATTGAACACTCTAGCCACCACGCTGTCTTTAAATCAGTCTCAGAAAAAGGCCAAGGCCTGCTCACGTTACGGAGACTTGTTCTCCGCCGTTCACAGGCCCTGCCGGGTTGGAAGCGCGTTAGAAGACGATTCGAATTGCAGGTTGGATGGTACGCGCTACGTTAGTCGCTCCGCTGGCGCGATTGAGTTGTCCAAACAAAGGCGATGAGTAGGTAATGTTCGGATCGCCGCCAAAGACCGGGTGGTTGAAAGCGTTCAGCAATTCCAGTCGAAGCTGGATGTTTACGGTCTCGTGAACGTAGCTGTTCTTTGATACGGTGAGATTGGTCTCCGTTCCCCAGCGGTCGCGCACGTTGCCCATTTGAAGCGGAACCGTACGCATGGCGAAGGAAGGCAGGACTTTCCAAGCCGGGGCCAGTCCTGCAACCGGGGTGGTGACGGTGCCGTTCAGTTGTATCGTGCCACTGTTGAACATCTGAGACCAACTCTTGTTCGGAACATTCGGGTTGCCGACAAGAGCGACGCCGGCCGGACCGGTCATTGGTGCGCCGGTCTGCCAAACGATGTGGCCTGCGCCTTGCCAGCCGGCGACGAGAGTGTTTACGACCTTGTTAGTATTGCCCATGAACCTTCTACCCTTTCCGAGCGGTAGCACATACACCGGTGTGATATCGACCCGGTGTGTCCTGTCATACGGGGTAAAGCTGTGCGTGGGCGACGTGAGCGCACCGTCGGCAAAGGTGCTTGCGCTGGGCGGGCCGGACTGCGCCGGAGCCTGGACAAATGCATCCTGCGGATTCAGATACGTGATTGCCTCAAGGTTTTTGGCGAATGTGTACGATACCATCGCGTCGAAATTGTGCCATGTGCGCTGCTGGAAGTTAGCCTGGAGGGCGTTGTACCAGTAATGGCCGATGGGAACATCGTTCTCCGTCACCGAGGTGAACTGAGGGAATGGCAGAAGAGACTGTTGACGGCTAATCGTAGCGCCGTTGAGTGAAGTGCTCGGCAGCAAGCCCTGGAATGGATTTGGCACCTGCGCCGTGAGATAGCTCGAAGTTCCTCCCAGGTTACTGTTACCCAGGGCCAGGTTCGCCGCAGACAGCGCGTTGATATTCAAACCTTGAACCGCAATCTGGCTGGCGCGCGAGCCCGCGTATGAAATGTCCAGCGTCATCCGCGCCGGCAGCTGCTTTTGGAGTCCGAACGAGAAGACCTGCACATGGCCGATCCTGCCGGTGGGGTCAGAAAAGGAGGGGGCGCCGCCATTCATCGTGGCCAGACCGAGTGATGCCCCGGTCGGTTTCAGCACGCCCGACGGGAACGGATTGGAAAGCGGATTATTGATCGTCTCGCCACTGTTCAGCGTGCCAACGTAGGGAGTAACTTGACTGAAGCCGCTGCTGCTCGCCGGGGAATACTGGGGTACATAGAATATGCCCCAGCCGCCACGAAGAGCCAGGTCGTTCCTGACGCGGTATGCCGCGCCGAAGCGAGGCTGAATGTTGGTCAGCTCGATGTTGAAGGGCGAGCGCGAATTGCCGCCGACGTTCACGAAGCCCAGGCCACCGTAGACCGGAGAGCTGATCTGCGAGCTGATCGGGTTGGTCCCCGCGAAGTTGAAGCCGTAGTTCAACTGGTTGTGCCGGTCGGTAATCGGCGACTGGATGTCATAACGAAGGCCAACGTTAACGGTCAGCCTGGGTGTGACCTTGATATCGTCCTGTATCCACGGAGCGTAGTAAACCAGACTGAGGTAAGGCTTCGCCAGTGTATCGACTTCGCCAGTATTGGCACCGCCGAGGAGCATAGACGCTATGCTGCTGCCACTCGTTGAGTCGGCAGTGAGGTAATTCTTTTGCGTAAATCCATTAGTGATGGCAAACGTTCCGCCTGCCGCGTATCCCAGGAAGTTCTCAGTGCGCGTCCAGCGCCAATCCAGTCCAAACTTGATGGACTCGCGTCCCTTGGTGAAAATGAGGGTCGGCTCCGCGGTGATTGCCGTGGTGGGCTCAAATTCGATGTTGCCCGATGAGTTGCCAAGGTACTGGTAGTTGGTTGCCGTAACGTACGGGAACCGTTGCGACTCCTGAAACTGGTTGACGGTGGCAGCAGGCATGCCTAACTGAGTTGCGTTGAATCCTCCCCAGGCCGGTGTGTTGCTGGTCTTGACAGGCAGGAAATTCTGCGTCCAGCGAGTTTCCGATGCGCGCAGATCGAGAACGAGGTTCGGCGTAAGCACCGTTACAGAGTCCGCAACCACATCGTTATTGGTCTTGGTGCCAGTACGTGTGTCCGCGCCAATGCTGGCTAGGTTGTTTGAGTTGCCAGTGATGAATGCGTGGCTCCACGCGTAGCGAACGTACACTTTCTCCCGCTCGGAGAAGGTATGATCCACGCGGGCAAGGAGATTATGGAACGGTCCGTCATCGGTGACGTTCTGGCCGAGGTAGTTGTTTTGCCAGTTGACGGTAGCGCTTTGGTTCGTGTTGGGCAGCGGATAGGCATTCGCCAGAGCCTGGCCGACCGGATCGATTCTACCTGCGGGAATCTTGTTGTTCGGAAATGGAGTCCGTGTCCAAACGCCATTCACCAACTGGCCCGAGGCCGGATCGTAGATCGTGATGAGCGCACCGCTGCTGTTGAAGGTCTGCGAGAAATCGCCTGTACGCTGCAATGCGGTCGGAACAGACGTGCCTGAGACCAGGTTGATCAATTCATTGTAGCCTTCCCAGCTATTGAAGAAGAAGGTCTTGTCCTTGCCATTGTAGAGGTGCGGGATTCGAACCGGCCCGCCCACTGTGTAGCCATATTCATTGAGTCTCTGAAGGGTCTTCGCGGTGCCGGCGGCATCGTTGGCGTAGGTGTTCGCGAATAGGTAGGGGCGGTTGACGAAATCGTACATCGTGCCATGGAACGTATTGGTACCGCTCTTGGTGACGACTGAGATCACGCCACCGCCGTTGCGGCCATATTGCGCGTCAAAGGGCGCGGTTATAGCCTTGAACTCGGCCACTGCATCGACGGCCGGAATGTTGGCGATAGCGTTAATGTTGCTGTAAAGCATGTCATTGGGCGCGCCGTCCAGCAGGTTTTCCGTCGCATCTCCGTCCAGCCCGCTAAAGGAATAACCCGAGTTACCGCTGTTGGTAAAGGGCAGCAGATCATACCGTTGCGTTTGCTGAGTCACGCCGGGAACGGCCTCCACCAACTCGATTGGGTTGCGCACAGCAAGGGGCACTTCTTCCATTTGTTCGAGTGACAGGACAACGCCGCGGTCCGACTTTTCCGTCTCGAGCAGGGGCGCGTCGCTGGTAACCGTGATCGTTGACGACTGAGACCCCAGCGCCATCGTTATGTCGACAGTAGAGGCCTGGCTTACATTCAGGACAATTCCCTTTTCAAGGTAGGATTCGAAGCCCTTCGCCTCCACTGAAAGCGTGTAGTTGCCCGGATCGACAAATAGAAAGCGGTACTGGCCATCGCCATTGGAATTTGCCGACGCCGATACTCCCGTGGCCAGGTTGGTCAATCTCAGCGTTGCGCCCACGATGGTCGCATGACTCGGGTCGAAGACAGTGCCGCTCAGCGTGGCGCGCGACTCCTGTGCGCTCAACGAGCACACCATCAGCGTCATGAAGGCAAAGAAAGCGGTTAAATTCAGGAGAGCGCGATTGCTTCTCGGGAACACCATAGTGTTCCTCCGCGCTTCCTTGCCCAGCAAAACCATCCGCCGATTCTTCAACACCGGCCTCTGGCTCGCCACGTCGCCAACAAGTCCTGTTCGCGTTGTTCCTTGAATCATTTAGATATGCTCCCCTCACAAAATTCGTTTTACCGCGGAGAAATCGACTTGCGCCAAGCGGATTCTCAGCTGCAGTCGGCAAACGACACCCAGACACATTAATGAACAGATACAAATTCAACGGTAGTCTACTTGCCCGGTAAGAGGTTAGTCTGATGGCCCTACCATTGTCAATGGGAACTCTCAAGAATAAGCGTGCGCCCCTCTCCTCTTTGGAGAATGATTCGCGAAGACCCACAATCTCCGCAGATTGCGCGATAAAGCCTGGAAGCAATTCGCAGGCGAACGGCATTGCGCGCGGCCAGGCACAGAACTACGCTCGAATTGATCCTGGATGCCCGGGAGACTAATCCAGCACGGCTATCTCGTGGTCGAGGATGGATTTAACCTCGAACTGGGCCCATCTTCCCTGGCGGAGTACCGGCGTGGCCGTGGCTCCCGAGACGGCCAGGAGAAGCCGATGATTCCCGGACGCGCCTTCCGGCAGCTTTACCCTTACGGTCATCGGGCCCACCGGAATGAGTTCCTCGACCGGTGCCCGCCAGGTTCCAGCACTGGTCAGGTTTACCAGGTGCAGCACGAGGCGATTTTGCTGACGATAGAGATGGCAGTCAATGAGTCCCGGGCCTTGAACCACAAGCGGGAGGCTGTCCTTGGCCGCCCAGCGCACAAGGTTTGCAAGCAGGTCACCATGATCGGGAATATTGCCATGTTCATAGCGCCGGTCGATGTCGGCCGGCAGGTACGCAATCCTGGCTCCGTTCTGCTCCCTGATCACTAGCCCCGGAATCTCGGTACGGGGCACTCGCATCCAGGAATTCTCCGGTGGGAAGCTTGGAAATTCCGGGACTAGCGTAAGAAGAACCGTTGTCCCCGCCACAGGCTTCACTTCCGGCAGCATGCCCCCAAATGTGATGATGTTGGTTTCTTCAAAGCCCTTCAGCACCGGGTGCCGGGCAGCTGACTTGACAGGCTCGTCTCCATGGTGCGGACCGTCAACGTCCTGTCCCACATCCGGAGTCAATCGGAGGTAAGTGTGTTGCAAACCAGCCGGATTGCGCGGACCGTACCGCTTGCCCGTGTAATTCGCACCAAACACGTCGGCCAATGCAAAGTCCGGCCTGCGATCACCAAAATCGTCGTAAAGACTTGTTTCGCCTGTAGCAATCAACGACCCGCCTTTGCTGACAAAGCGCCGCACCGCCTCCACTTGTGAATCGGACATCGCCGCCAGGTTGGGAAGAACCAGCACAGAAAACTGCACCGCATCGCGATCGATGTGATCGGCATGAACTGCCAGATAGGGTATGCGCGCCCGGATGAGCGCCTGGATCATTCCGTTGTACGGAGCCAGAGCCAAGTTGTTACCGTCGTCCCGGCCGTACCACTCCAGGTTGCGCTGCGAATAAACCACTCCTACCGTTGCAACCGGTTGACGATTGATGAGGTACTCCTGGTTGGCTGCATACCAGCGATAAAAAGGCTCAACGACCTTGAACTGGCGCCGATCCTCCTGGTAACCACCCACGTGGTGCCACCAGGGCTCGATGGTTCCGGCAACGCCCTCCACCATCCACATGCGGACTTCAGGAATTGGCCGCGCCGCCTTTCTCGGCCCATAGGTCGCCATGCTTTCCGCCGCGGGCTTGTCCCAACCGCCAAGGCCGTGAACTCGTTTCCCTGTATCGCCGTTCTCCTGGAAACCTCCGTCATTTACGCGCCCCTGGTGGTCCAGCATGATGATCTCAGCCCGCTCACATAGTTCTTTCATATCCCGGAAACTGGCAGCGCCCTGAACGAAATTGCCACTCAGCATGCCGCTCCAGATACAGTCGCGCCCGCCCGCCTCTTTGGTTGTGCGACTGAACAGGTCCCATATTTCAAGCCGGCGCTTGTAGCTCCATTCAATCCACTGCCGGTAACCTGGATCGTCCCAGTTCTTTTTCGTGGGCAGCTCTTTTCCGCTGAACTCACGAAACTTGCTTTTGCAGTTTCCGCAGTAGCACATGCTCTCCCGGCCTAGACCGGCCCAGTGGTTATCGGTAAATCCCTCAGGCTTCTCATGTGCAATGATTTCGCGCAGGATCTTGGGAATATATTCGTCGTAGTAGGGGCCGTTGATGCATGTGGTGTAGAGGACAATGTCATCGCCCTCCGATCCGGGACCAATGCCTCCGCCCGGATCGAATACACCGCGCATTCCACGTGCGCCGGCGGCAGCAGCGACACCACCAGTGCGGTAGGGTTCTCCTGCGGCATTGACTGCAAACCAGTCCGGATGCGCCTTGTAAAACGGCTCGAAGGCACTACCGCAGTCCATGCGCGCAAACACCATCAATCCATCCGCATGAGCCGCACGCACAAGATCACCATAGAGATCCTGACCATTCAAAAATCTGGCCTGGTGCTGGAGCGGCTCCTGGCTCGGATAAAAAGCCACGATCCCTCCGGCATTAATCACAACCCCCTCTGTTTGGGATCGTTTCCAGTAGCTCCGCCACCATGCGACGTCGTAATGCAGTGGATCCAGTTCGTTCAGATTGATCTGTCCCCATCGGCAAATCCGCCGGTACCACGGATCGGCGTTTTTCTGCGCCGTCTGGGCACTCGCCTCACTGTTGCCGAAACCGCCCAGACTCACAGCCAGAGGAAGCGCTGCCGTCATCTTGAGAAAATCCCTGCGCGACTCCAATTCGTCGTTCTTTTTGATTGGGTCCATGATCAATTGACTCCTTTGTGCTCACTGTTCAGATCGCTATCAAACGGATATCCAAGCTCCGTGACGAGCCTGGACAGGCTATTCAAAGGTAGAGTGAAGCGGCGTCTCCATCCGTATGGCTCGCGTTGGCCCACCTGGATAGGCGTCCACTTCAGACATCCTTCCTAACATGATTGAAACTCCGACACATGGTAGTTTGGTATGACCATTGTGTCAACAGCGGTTTGAGAAGGTGCGAAGAAGTTTTGGCTGGCAGATTGCCAAGGGACCAGTAATGGTGATCGAATGCATCCCTAAGAATCCCCATGATCATTGGCGCCAATGACAGCGACCTCGCCTACCCGCAAGGCAACACTATCGGCGACTTTCTCAAGCCCTTCGGATCCAATGGCGTCAAGGCGCGAGCCGTCTATGACCCGCAAAACACGGGCGACGCAAAGGAAGTTGGCGACAAGATTGCCCGCGACCGTGGCCAGCTTGAACCTGCTCGGTTCATCGCCCGGCTTCTCTCTGCGCAGGGCCAGATGGTCTATGAGTTCCGCTACTCCTACGTAGCCGATTCCATGCGGCAAGAATGGTCAGGCGCTCCCCACGCTTCGGAGGTCCCATTCGTCTTTGAAACACTCCAAGCGCGCTATGGCGACAAGGCAACAGCCGTCGACGAGGCAATGGCACGCACTATCAGCGGATATTGGATCGCTTTTGCCAAGACAGGCAATCCGAATGGAGGGGGTAGGGCGAATTGGCCTGCCTACAACGCGAATCAGGATGTCCTGGCCAACTTCACGGACAAGGGTGTCGTGATCGAGCCAGATCCGTGGAAGGAGCGGCTGGATTTGACGGAAGAATCTCACCACAACGAGAAGTAAGGCGCAGGTAATTGACGAAGCAGGTTATGAAAGAACTTGGACCATCATAAGTTGACAAGCGACTCGTAGATTGAGTCGCCAGACTTGTGTTGCGACGAGTTGTGTCTCGCCAAAATTCCAT
>PKXI01000074.1 GCA_003133425.1 Acidobacteriaceae bacterium | reverse complement strand
CGGATATTCGGCGTATGTTGCCCTCCATCCCTGTGAACTCCGTTCGCATTCTTGAGCGCCTTCAGAAGCTGATATGGAGTGACCTGTCAATATCTGCGAATCGGTGGGGTATTTTTTGTCGTCGTCCTTCAAGGACAGGGTCAGCCGCAGCTGTGGCAGGTATAGGCGCCGATTGATCAAGCTGATATTCGCAGGTCGGAACCGCATAATCATGATCCGTCGGGAGCTGCCTCTGACTACTGACGCAAGTCCGGCTGAGCCTGTCGCAAACTTCCGCCGAGGATTCTCCTTCGTGCTTGCTCCGGCTGCGGCTGACCCTGTCCTCGAATTGGATAGCGTTGTTCATCGGTTAGTGTGTTTTTGTTTTTTCCTTCTTTGGATAGTTTTTGCTTTTGTCTTTTCGGTTCTGGTCATGCCGCCAGTTGTTGCTTGCAGGCCGCTTCGGCCTTGATTCCGATGGCTCAGATGAAGCCCATCAGTTCGCGAGCTATCGCAGTCATGGTCTTTCTCTGGTCCTTGCCTGCAGCCATCAGCTTCATGTAGCGCTTGTACAGGCGGTTCTGCGCTTTCCATGCAATCTCGGTGATCTCTGCAGGAAGCCCTTCCTGGCGTTTGCGCAACTTGGCCCCGACGCTTGGCCGATGTCGATAGCTCCAGGCTGATTCAACAACGATTCGTCTGAGGTGCGCGTTCCCTGACTTGGTAATGCTTCCTCTTCGAATGCGCTCGCCGCTGAAGTCTTCGCTCGGAAATACTCCGCTATAGCCCATCAGCTTCCGCGCGCTCTCGAAGCGGGAGGAGATGTTGCCCAGTTCGGCAATGATCGTAACTGCCGAGATATGAGCCACGCCGCGCAATGCCTGTAAACCGCGAATTACTTCCTGCACTGGCGCCGGAGCCAGCCTAACCCACGACTAGCGCATCGAGCCGGTCACACCATAATGACTACCAGGCGATCAACATCTCGGCTCGCTATCAAACCGGGACCCAGTAGAACGGGATGAATTACTACAGCGAATTGTCCCTTGCAGGCATCTCACTACCAGGGAATGAGCGAATCAATCAACGCAAGGCCTGCGCGCTCGGTTACAGAATGCCGATCGCGACGCATGCGTTAGAAAGTTCTTTCTCGGAGATGCGCCTTTATGAGAAGCCCCCAGTGCAATTCGGGAAGCAATTGGCTGAAGAATGAGCGGTGGTATGCCCTCTTTGCCTGTTTGATGCCAGCTATCCTCATAGGCTGTGGGGGTGGGTCCGCAGTACAAAGTTCCCAAACGCCCTCCCCGACGATCTCGTCCGTATCGGTGGCCTGCAATCCGTCAACGGTCGCTACGTCCGCAGCATCGCAGTGCACTGCCAACCGTTCAGGGCACGGGCAGCTACAGTTCCGCGGTTACATGGACCGCCGGCGCGGGCAGCATTAATTCAAGCGGGCTGTTCACCGCGCCAGCCTCAGCGGGCAGCGTGACCGTGACCGCTACCAGCACCCAGGACTCGACGAAGTCCGGACTGGCAGCAATTACTGTGGTGATACAGACGCCGCAGAGCAGGCACGCAGTAATGGTGATGGAGGAGAATCAGAGCTACTCAACGGTAGTTGGAAATGCTGGCGTTTGGCCTGATCTAAATCACCTGATTAGTGAGGGCGCTCTGCCGACAAACTATTACGCTGATTCGCATCCGTCGATCGGCAACTACTTCATGCTGACAACAGGACAGTTGCTGACCACGGATGACAATTCAACGACCGTCTGGAACGTCGATAATATTGCCCGGCGCATGCTGGCTTCCGGTGTTTCGTTCAGGGTGTATGCGGAAGGGATCAGCCAGGGATATCTTGGCGGAAACACCGGACTCTACCTGATTCGGCATAATCCGTTCCCGATGCTCTCAGATGTCGCCGACAGCTCCCAGGTGGCGAATGAATGCTTATGGCCGTTTTCCCAATTTGCTGTCGACCTGGCCAACGGCACCTTGCCTGAATTCTCATTCATAGTTCCAGACGTCGATGACGACGCACACGACGGAACACCCCAGCAGGCGGACTCATGGTTGCAGACAAATGTGATTGGCCCCTTGTCCACTTACCCGGCATTCGAACCGAACGGAGACGGCATTCTTATTGTGGACTTTGACGAAGCAGATACCAGTGATACGACATACGGCGGAGGTCATGTCAGTCCCGTTTTCTGGGGACCCAATGTACGGGTCGGCTATACTCAAACATCAAATACGGTCTATCAGCACGAAAGCATGCTGCGTACAGTAATGGAGGCGCTAAGCTTACCCAATCCTCCAGGTGACGCGGCAACAGCGCCCTCAATGGCAGAGTTCTTCGTGCAGCATTAGCACAAGTAAAAAACCTTCCGAAAGATTTCCGTCTGGATCACCGCCGACTCGGAAGTTACCAGTCATCACCCAACTGTGTTGGTCGCCGTTTAAACTCCTACTGTGGAAGCAATCATCATCCGCAACGCCATCCTCTCGGAGAAGGCCGCACTTGAGGACCTCCAACTCCGGGCATCCCTGACGAATGAGGGCGACCGTGAGGCACTGCTCGCCAATCCGGACGCCATTGATTTGCCAATCGGGCAGATAGCTTCCGGGGATGTGTTCGTCCCGGAATTGAGCGGTTGTATCGCAGGCTTCGCCGCGTTGCAACCCAGACCTGATGGAGATGCAGAGTTGGATGGTTTGTTCGTTGAACCAGATATCCGGCGGCGTGGCGTTGGACGGTCGCTCATTGAACACTGCGCGCAGATTGCCCTGACCAGGGGCTCTCGTGCCCTTTATGTAATCAGAAATCCTCACGCCGAGCAATTCTACCTTTCATGCGGCTTCAACCCGTTCGGTCTAACCGAGACTCGTTTCGGTCCGGCGCAACTGATGAGAAGACATTTACTGCCCTGAATTGGAACCGGCCCGGAGCAAACTCTTGATGGTCGAGTGACTTTGGGCGTTGCTGTTGGATCACCGACATCCATGTAAGTCTCTGTCAAGCAAAAAGCACGAGGTCTCTGGGCGCGCTCTGGAGAGCGCGCTACTTCGTTTGATCAGAACATTACCTTACGCAGCATTTGCCTCTCGGCTGGTGGTTCCTGCTCTCGCAGGACCGGACATCCATTTG
>PKXI01000130.1 GCA_003133425.1 Acidobacteriaceae bacterium | reverse complement strand
TCGGCTAAACCTCGCTTTCTGTGCTGGATCTTGAGCGCTCACACCGGAACTTCAGTCAGCGACAACAGTGACGTACTCATTGAGTCCGGAGTCTCCGCAGGACGCAAGGAAGAATCTGCAGCCGATAGCGGCTATCGCACTGAATCACGGTGGACAGCAACAGAGGGTTGCAGATGCTTTTGCTCCTATAGTGACAAATGGTCTGCCTAATGGCACAACCGAGGTTAAGGCGGTTGCGCGTGTCGTGTCTGGCACGATGCACCAGCACGCTGCTTTCCCGATCGAGAGCTCGCATTACAGGATGCTACGGACTAAGGGCAAGCGGCGCAGAACNNATTTCGTGACGAACTTCGGCTAAGGGCAAGCGGCGCAGAACGAGAGAGACGGCGCTGTAGCTGGCGAAGATGGCTGTCACCGCGGCGATGGCAAATTTGGCGATCGGCGGCCATGCGAATGGCGCCATGAGAAGTGTAATGGCAATCAGCACCGGCGGGTGTATGAAGTAAACGCCGAAGGAGTTGTCGCTCAAGAACGCCTCGACTCTGTCGCGGCGGTTGCACAAGTACCGGTAGAGCACCAGGAGCCCTGTGCAAATCGTCACGCAGTAGAAGGATTCCCAGAACGCATACATTGCGCTGGGCAGATTCCAGCCGCCGTTAAGCAGGTGCATGCTGTTGGGAATGGTTCTAAGAACTATGACCATTGCAATCCACAATGCCGGTGCAGCCAGCGCACCGAGCGCCAGCGCGATAAACCCCATTTTGTCGTCAAGCAGTTGCAGCCAGCGCCTGCGCCGAGCCACGATGCCTAATGAGAATAGAACAACATATTGCGCAAAGAAGCAAAGCTGCATGTTGAATACGTTGGTTCCCATCGGCTGCACAGTACGAATCAGGAAGGCGAGTATCCAAATTACAGTGCCGGTGAGCCAGAGGTGCCCCCATTTCGGCTTGACTGCGACAGGGGTTCTCGCACCGTGGGGGATCATTTTCCAGCAAGCGTAGTTGACGCTGAAGAAGAATAGTGCAACGGCAAACCACATTGGCCCACTGCCGGCCAGAAAACGAAAGCTGGTGATGTACCGCCAGTACCCGTTTGCGAAGTCGTTCTTCCACCAGTGCAGCAGAAACTGGCCAGTGAAGGGATGAACGACGAGCATGAAAAGCAGCGAAGGAACGCCCAATCGGATAAAGCGGTCGCGCAGGAATCGCGCTGCGCCCTTGCGGTCATAAGAACTCGGGACAAAGAGCCCTCCCAGAAAGAAGAGAAAGCCCATGAAAAAGCCCTGACAAAGGCTTAGGAAAAGTCTGAAGAAGAGTTGCGATAAAGGCGAAAGAGAGGACCTTTCGACGTAATACCAACTGCCAAGACCACTGTACGTGCAAGCAGAATGCACCACCACCACGAGAAAAATCATCGTCCATCGAAGATTGTCAATGTAGTCAAGTCTAGCCGTAACCGGTTTCGTAATGTCTTGCAAAGTGTTCCCTTTCTTGTGAAGACAGAGATTTGCCCATGAAGCCATTCCGGAAGATGGGTCGCCTTTCCTAAGACACCAATACGAGAGCCTGGTCCTGAAGGTTCCCCCGCATCACCGTAATTGACTCTGTCAGCGCACGGTACACCGGAGCCAAGCTGGGCGCGGACCTACGGAATACCAGAGAGACGCAACGAGTTCAGTTCCCCAGTCGGAAGTTGGAAACGCTCTGCCGGGTCAACGAAAGGTCATCGAAGACCGCGGATGTTCCTTCACCGATGGGAGACTGGGCGCTGATCCCCACCCAGATCGATGCTGGGTAGTCATTCTTGAAGAGGCGAATCAACTGCCAGTTCTTTTCGTCGAGCGAGTAGTAGAACCCGACGTTTCTGGCGTCCGAAGAGATCTTCATATAGACGCTCTTCTCCGGGATGACGTCGTGGTCGTTGTCGTCAGAGGTCCCGATGGTGCGAACGCTAACCATCCTTGGCTTATGGTGTTCATCCATTTCCATCGCCAACTTAAACCAGAGGTCATCTTTCACGTAGATAAACAACGCCCCGGCGTCATATGTCTTCAGAAACGTCGGTGTGATCTTTGCTGTCAGCGTGAATGGCTTCTGGTTGTCAACCTCGGCGAGCAAAAGCGGCGCGTTGTTGTTGGTGAACTTCTCGTTGGGGTCTCGGAAAGTATCCCGCCTGGCTTCGCTCGTAAGCGTCAGTCTGCCATCCTCGACCTTGGCATGAGCGGCGGCTCCGTTCAGTGAGCGAGTAAAAGTGATTCCCGGCAACGCAATGTGGCATGCTTCACTCGCGACGTTTTGAGCAGACCCGTGTTGAGCAGTAAAGCAAATTAGTACGAATGACAGCGTTAGAAGTTGCCTCTTCATGGTTTCTGGTTCTTCCTTTCCTTGCCAAGCTGAACTTGGCCCGCCCCAATTACAGCGATTGAGGTTAATTAAAGACTGGGGCAGAAGGTAGAGGTTCCTGCGGCATCATTCGGCGCGCAGGGCCTGGACAGGTTCAATGGATGCGGCGCGGCGCGCCGGAATCAGTGATGCCGCGAGTGCAAGCACAAAGATTGACAGGGCCGCGAGAACCAGCACAAACGGGTCCAGCGGATCAACCTGGAACAACAGAGAGCGCAGCAGGCGCGTGGCAAACATGGCCACCGCGGCCCCGATGCCGCATCCTGCCAGACCCAGCTTTGCGCCGGAGGAAAGAACCAACCCCACCACGTTGAAGCGTTGCGCACCCAGCGCCAGCCGTATGGCCATTTCCTGCTTGCGGAGCGCGGTGGAAAAGGCAATAACGCTGTAGATGCCCAGGAGAGCCAGCAGCACGGCCGCCGCGGCAAAGAAAGAGATGAGCATGGCGTTGAAGCGGCGCGACGCCTGGCCCTCCGCAACCACTTGATCCATGGACTCGACGCGGATGAGCGGTAACTGCGGATCGATGGAGCGGACGGTAGCGCGCAGTGCGTCCACCATCTGATCCGGCGACAGCGCTGTGTGCAACACGATAGTGCCAAAATTGCCGTTCATCATCTCGGGACGCGCCAAAGGGCCGTAAGAGGCTACATTCTGGCTAGCAGGTTGATAAATCTGCGACTGCGTATCTAAGTCGGCCGCGGTCTGCTTGATGTCTCCAACCTCACCCACCACCGTTATCCAGGGCGTGGGTGACGCGGGCACGCCCCAGCGCACGCGCTTGCCGATGGGATCCTGGCCGGGCCAATAGAACTGTGCCAGACTGCGGTTTACCACCACCACCAGCGGCGCTCGCGCATCGTCGGTTTCGGTAAAGTCACGGCCCCGCAACAGGGGAATGCCCGCGGCGCGGAAATAGTGACCCATAACCTGATGGGAACCCCAGGAAGCATTCATGCCCGCCCCCTGGGGCGGCACATACCCCTCTGCGACAAAAAAGCTGACGCCGTCAGCCCCTACGGTCGGCAGCGTCTGGGTGACTCCCACAGACTCCACCCCCGGCAACCGCTCCAGCTTGCGCAGCAGCGCGCCATCGAACCCATCCACGGAGGTCTGCGTCGAGTATTGCTGCCAGGGAAGGCCGTACGCGGCGGTCAGCAAGTGATCGGTGCGAAAACCTAGGGGAACGGAGCGCATCTTTTCAAAGCTGCGCAAAAGCAACCCGGAGGCAACCAGCAGCACTAACGCCACCGCGATCTCGGCAACCACCAGCGCCGAGCGCAGACGCGCTTGCCCACCGCCTGCTGTTCCAGTACGCCCGCCTTCCTTCAATGCGTCGTTGACAGCGGTACGAGAAGCGGAGAGAGCCGGGACCAGACCGCACAGAAGGCCGGTGAACCCGGCCAGGAGTATAGAGAAAGCCACGACCCGCCAATCGAGCGAGATTGCGTTGATGCGCGGCAGCGTCTTGGGCAGGAAACTGAGGCCCATCTGAAGCCCTGCCGAAGCCAGAACCAGTCCCACAAGCCCGCCAGCCAGGCTTAGCATCAGCGTCTCCACCAGAGTCTGGCGCAAAATGGCCACCGCACTCGCGCCCAGGGCAAGGCGGACGGAGATTTCGCGGCGGCGGCGGATCACTCGCACCAGCAAGAGCCCGGCAAGATTGGCGCAGGCAATGAACAGCACTACCACGACGGCCAGGAACAACGTGCGAACCAGCGGACGAGCCTGCTCAACCGTGGACTCCGCAAGGGGTTGCACCGCCGGATGGATACGCACGCCGCCCATGAACGCGGGAAATCCACGCATGATCTCCTGCGCCGTCCGCCCTGCATCCTGCTCGGCCTGTGCCGGAGTGACGCCCGGTTTCAGTCGCCCCACCATCTGAAACTCCCAGCCCGCTGCGTTATTGATTTCCAACGGGGTTATGCTCATCGGCACCCAAAGGTCGCTGCGGTTTAACTGGCCTGGAACCAGCGGAAACTCGAATCCGCGCGGCATCACGCCGATGATCTGGTAGGGATTTCGGTCCAGCAGAATCTTCTGACCCAGGATGTGCGCATCGCCGTGGAACCGGCTGTGCCACATCTGGTAGCTCAACACCGCCAACTGCTGTCTGCCGTCATCCTCCTGCGGTGTAAACACGCGCCCTATCAACGGCGAAACGCCCAGAGTCGGAAACATGCTGGCAGTCAGCCGTGCGGCGTTAATCCTCGCCGGGTCGCCCGCGCCGGATAGTTCAAAGCTTCTTGCCTGGTAAGCGCCCAGGCTGGAGTAGCTGCGCATATCACGGGTATAGGCGCGAAGCCCCACTGCCGTAACGGCGTGTGTACCGCTGCCATTGCCCGCTCCCTCCAGAACGTCGCCTTGCGCCACCAGCCGGCCCGGTTCGGGAAACGGCAGCGGCCGCAGCAGCACTCCCTCCACGATCGAGAAAATCGCTGTTGTGGCGCCGATGCCGAGAGCCAGCATCAGCACTACGGTCAACGTGAATCCCGGCGACTTGCGCAACTGGCGAAGAGCGTAATGAATGTCTTGAATAAGCGTGGTGATGCCCCCTTCCTTTAGAGCCTTTCCAACTCAATCTCGAATACGATCTCGCCGTCGAAGAGATCGACATCGCGCTCGGCGTGGCGGGCGAACCTGGAGGCGAACCGGGAATCGTGGGCGACCATGCTGATGGGCGAGCAAGATCCATCAATGAGAAGGATAGCAATTGCCGTGCCAGACGGCCATCGACTCCTGTCGTTGAAAACAAATCACTTACGTTGAATGCATCGTTGGATGCTTGCGCTGAAGTGCCCGCTTGCAGCTCGGTCCCGTCCGATTTTGAACAGTTAAAATGTGGGTGACAGACGCACCGCCAATCCCAGCGCAGATTCCGAGAGTGAGATTCTCGGCACAGCAATGGCAGTCTTTGGCGCTTTCGATAAGCGCGCCCGGTGACGGATGAAATATTGCCGCCCAAGAACCATGTGCTCATCCGGCCAGTGCAGCATCAAGCAGAGGCGCATCGCATGATCCACAACACAACTGACATCTACAGTTATCGTTTTTGGCCGCGCTGATGGATCCGATTGTCGGTTAAGAGACCAGGCCACTCATTGACAGCGTTTTACGGATGATCGCAACGAATAGTCCTCCAACGCCGCAGAGTCTAGGAATGCCGTCGGGTTGCAAACTACTTGAGCGCTTTGTCGCCATTTCGAAGAAGTGAATTAGAAGCCTCCTGGGGGCTTGCCAACCAAGTAGTGAATGATAAAGGACGCTCTCGCCAACATTGCCCGATCGCGTTATCGCCGCACCTCAAGCCGCATCGCTTGCGACTGAAATCCCGAAGCGATCATTGACCGCTTGTTTAAAGTTCTGCTTGCATCCGATGTACCGTTCTGTGGTTTGCACCGAAGCATGGCCAAGCAGAAATTGAATCTGTTCGAGCTCGCCTCCAGATCCGTGGCATAGACGGGCGCAACTGCGCCTCAAATGCCGCATGCGGCATTATCGTGGAACCTGTGCGAAGCTGTGCCACGCGAGCGGAGGCGAATTGGAGCAGATCCAGTTTCTTCTTGGCCACGCCTCAGTTTTGACTACAGAGCGTTACCTCGGGTGCAAGCAGAACTTGGAGGAACCTGTGAATGATCGATTCGGGCCATTGTTCAACTGGAAGCGGCTCGAAACGAGCTAAGGCCTGTTATCGACAGATGAGGATGAATTGCTCGCATACGGTTGGACGAAGCTTGAGTCTTCAGCGTTCGATGGCGTTGCCAGCGGGAGAGCCGCTAGAAGTCGTCTTCCTTGCTCTCTGACATCAGGCTCTGCTCGTCGGCGGGAACCAGACGAACAAGACCGGTCGATGGCGTAAGAGGCAGGATGCTGGCTGGTGTAGTAGTGGCGCACCTGCAATTCGCCGAGAAGGCCGATGGCGAGCATCTGAATGCCGGAGACGATGAGCACCGAGCCGATGACGAACATGG
>PKXI01000306.1 GCA_003133425.1 Acidobacteriaceae bacterium | reverse complement strand
TCCGCAGCCTGTTTAGCCCCTGCGAAACTCCAATTCGCGCCAAAATCAAATTCAGGCCTTTTTCCGCAGCCTGTCTTAACCCCGACAGATCAATTTGCCAAATTAACCCGGGCTTTAGCCCATGAGGTATGCTCTTCGGACGCTTTCTTCAAACTCCGCGCTTTTTCCGCAACGTGTTTGTCCCCTATGAAATTCCGCCGCCTGTTCAGTCCCGAATCACCAACCCCGCTTAATCACGCCCTCAACACATAGCGCGCGCGCAAATCCTCGCCGTACCACATGATGTAGTTTGTTCCCCACGCATTGTTGTACAGGCACGAGTGGATTCCTTTGCTCAAATCCGGCTGGCTGCTGGTAAAGCCCAATGGCGTTTTATCGCCAAGTGCCACCACCGGCGCGTCCAAAGTCTCTACCGCGAATTCATCTCCGCCCTGCTTGTAGGCAAATCCCTTTTGCAGGCAGTGCATCTGCCGATTCCCTGAAGCCACCACGTCGAACGGCGAAATGGCCTCGCCGGATTTCTCCAGCGTCCACCCCTTCTGGTCTTCAACAATTGGATTGAAGGTTAGCCAGAGCGCTTCGGGCATCCGCGTCGCCGGCTTTCCAAACCACGACAGGTTCAGATGAATCACCGGCTCAGCCTTTGGCAGCACCAACTCAACGAATACCTTGCGAGGGAAGGCCGCGCGCCCCGATGCAAATGCCGCATCGTCCTTGAATTCCAGCCGCGCAACAATGCGATGCGCCTCGGCCGTCTCCTCCACACTCACCTCGGCAGATTCCGGTTGCCAATTCTGATTTTTCGCACCAAACCGTTCAATGTTCGGTTTCCCGAAATCCTTCTGCGCCCAATCCGCCTTCGTCGTCAGGTAGCTTCCCATGAAACGCTGAAAGTCCTCCTGCGAAAGCGTCTGGTAAGTGAACAGCGCGACCGGATTCTTCTCGCTCGCCCATTCGCGGCCGCTCGTCTTATTGCGAAGCCGCGTAATTGCCCCGGTCTTCGCGTCGATCCCGACAATAAAGTGCGCAGTCTCAATCGGTTTTCCCGCCGCACCCGCAACAGCCTTTGGAGACACAATTGGCCAGCCAGGGTTCAGTCCTTGGATGGCAAGCTGCGCCTCTTCGCGCAGCGCCTCCGGCAGCGTGGCCACGCCGTCCAGCAAGTCCTGCCGTTTCTCAATCCAGCTGAACTCCACCACCTTGTACTTCTTCGTGTCCAGCATTGGCGCCAAATCGGCAGGCTCGTAGTTATCAAAATCGAGCCACGTCTTTGTGTCCGTGCCCCATGTGTGCTCGGTTTCCAGCAGCAAGTGCCGCAGTAACTGAAGGTCAGTCGCGTCGCCTACCTCAAAGGCGCCTTTTGCAATCCACGCTTCGCGCAGCCGCGCAACTTCGCGATAACGCGCCACCTTCAGCGGATCGCTCGCGCATCCATGAATCCACGTATCGCCAATCTCCTGCGTCACCACCGGCAGCTTGTCACGATACGGTGCAATAGCGTTCGCCATGTCAGACAGATTGCACGCCGTAATCTCCGCATTCGGAAACCGCGTCGCCAGTTCTGCATGAATCTTCGCGATCTCATCTGCTGTATGCGGCCCGCTGTTGTCGTCTCGCACGCGCGTCACCACGGCAAGATCCGAACCAGGCACGCGAACCACCCCGCTGTAATCCCAGTGATACATCATCGGCAAACTCGCGCCCGAAGGATCTTTCCACAGAAAGATCGGCGGCAGTTGCGCAACAGTCGACCCGCCGTTCACGCCGATTTCCAGAAACGTAACACCGTGTTTCGCCAGCGGCGGAATAATCCCGCGCGTGTGTCCCGGCACGTCGGTCATCTTGGCGCCCGTCGTCACCTTTCCGAACCGCTTGTCGAGCGACTGCGACAGCGCCAGGCCGCCCTCGATCATCGACTGGTCCATCATCCCCGTCTGCCAGGTGAAAGGCAGCGCGTGCCACGCAATGTCGCCGCGCGCAATCGCCTCCTCCATCGTCTTGCGATCCGCCGTCGAAGCCTGCTCCAGGTATTCAAACAGCAGCCACGAACCAGTCGTCCACACATAACGCCGCTTGCCCCCGGCGTTCGCCGCGCGCGCAATCTCGATCGCGTGAGGAAAATACTGGTTGAAGTATTTATGAACCACGTTGTACTGCGTGTCGATAAACCCCGCATCGAAGTGGCATTTGAACATCACCAGCACGCGTTTCACTTCCGCGTCCGGCTTTGTTTCCTCAGCGCGCAATACAAACGGTGAGCGCCCCTGGAGCAAGAGCCCCGCCCCCGCCACAGACATGGTCTTCACAAATTCGCGACGTTTCATGCGCAACTTCCTCCCTGCACGGAAGAGCGCCGCCTGCCGGCCTCATCTGCTCAACCCGAAGCCCCTGCGGCGCATATGGCCCGTGCAACGCCTTTCTGTATTTGCCGTTTCAGCGGTGGTCGGAATAGCCCATCAGCTCTTTTGATACAACCGCGTAGCCGCGCTGGAAGCCATCCCGGTAAGCGTCCTGCAGTTGGAATGGAACATTGTTCGGGTGCCGGTATTCGTCGCGGTTGTTCGGGTCAGGCCGGCGGTTGTTGTCATAGTCCCTGATTGCGCCCTCAGCGCCATCATGAAAGCCGCGGGTCCTCATCTCCATGCCCGGCCCTTGATAACGGCCATCGCTTCCCGGTCCGCCCGTCAGCACCGCGATGCCGCGCTGGTACCCAGCCCGAAAGCCATCCCGGTACGCATCCTGCAATTGGTAAGGAACATTATTCGGACGTCGGTACTCATCGCGGTTGTTCGGGTCCGGCCGGCGATGATTGTCAAGGTCCTTCAGCGCACCATCCATTCCCTCCTGAAAGCCGCGCCGCCGGATATCGCTGCCCGGCCCGGGGCCCGAATCTCGACCCATATCTCGTCCGCCGCCACGATCCTGCCCATATCCCTGTGCGGCTGCTCCAGTGGCCACACCGTACGCGCGGCCCGTCCTCATGCCTGTAACTCCCAGGACGAGCGCAACCGTCGCAATCGCAAATCGATTGAAACGCATAGATCGATTTCTCCTTTGCTCCTGTGGACTCCTAGCATAGTACTACTGCGCCTGCGAGCCCCGCAGTAGCCTCGAACATGTGAGTTTTCTTCGCAATTAATTCTCTTCCGGCACTTAAGATAAACTCCTCCCATGATCAACAACGGCCGCAGCCGCAAGCTTCCCTTCGACCCCGTTGAGGCAGTCGCCCATCTAAAAGCCGCCGATCCCAAACTGGGCGCCCTCATTGACCGCGCCGGCCCCTTCGCCCTCCGCCTTGACCCCGCACCCTCGCCTTTCGAATCGCTGCTCGAGTCCATCATTTACCAGCAGCTGCATGGCAAGGCCGCAGCCGCCATCCATCGCCGCGTCCGCGAGTATTTCGGCGGCGATCCCACGCCCCAGCTCATCCTCGATACGCCCGATGAGCCCCTCCGCGCCGCCGGCGTCTCGGGCAACAAAATCAAGGCTCTCCGCGACCTCGCCGCCCGCACGCTCGACGGCACCGTTCCCTCCCACGCCGCCATCCGCCGCATGCCCGACGCAGACATCGTCGAACGCCTCACCGAGGTCCGAGGTATCGGCCCCTGGACCGTCGAAATGCTCCTTATCTTCCGCATGGGCCGCCCCGACGTCCTGCCGGCGACCGACTACGGCGTCCGCAAGGGCTATGCCCTCACCTTCCAGCGCCTCCCAAAAACTCGCCCGCTGGCCGCCGAAGACCTGCCCAAACCCGACGTGCTTTTCAAAAGGGGAAAACGCTGGGCGCCATTCCGCTCCGTGGCCAGTTGGTATCTCTGGCGGGCATGCGATCTGGCCAAGAGCACCCCACCGGCAGGCCGGTCGAGCTTAAAATAATCAAACGCAGCTTCTAGCTCCTGGCCTCTGGCTTCTAGCAATTGCGGTTTTCAATAACGATCGAAATAATCACGGATTGGAATTCAGGAATGCCTTCTTGAAGGCATCGGAATTCGCGAACTTCTTGTTAGAGGCTAAGAGCTAGAAGCTAGGAGCTGTTTTTCATGCCCGCACCCAAGCGTTTCGTCTGCATTCATGGTCACTTTTACCAGCCGCCACGCGAAAATCCATGGCTGGAAACGGTCGAGACCCAGGACTCAGCCGCGCCCTACCACGACTGGAACGAGCGCATCTGCTCGGAGTGCTACGCCCCCAACGGCGCCGCCCGCATCGTCAATATCAAAAACCAGATCATCCGCATCGTAAACAACTACGCGCGCATCAGCTTCAACTTCGGCCCCACGCTGCTCAGCTGGCTCAAGGAGAACGCGCCCCGCACCTACCGCATGATCCTCGACGGAGAGCGCCGCAGCCGCAAGAGCTATCGCGGTCACAGTTCGGCCATGGCGCAGGTTTACAACCACATGATTTTGCCGCTGGCCAGCCGCCGCGACCGCATCACGCAGATCCGATGGGGCATCGCCGACTACGAGAACAACTATGGCGCGTCGCCTGAAGGCATGTGGCTGGCTGAGACCGCGGCCGATGCTGAGTCGCTTGAGCTCATGGCCCAGCACGGCATCAAGTTCACGCTGCTTGCGCCTCATCAGTGCAAACGGATTCGTCCCCACAAATTCGACGGCGGAAAAAACGATGCTGAATGGACAAATACGCCCGATGCCTCTGTCGATACCACCCGCCCGTACCTGGTGCGTTTCGACTCCGGTGCCTCAATTGCGGTCTTCTTTTACAACGGCTCCGCTTCGCGAGCCATCGCGTTTGAAGGCCTGCTCAACTCCGGAGAGAACTTCGCCGCGCGCCTCAAATCCGGCTTCAAAGAAAGCCCCGCGCCCCAGCTTGTTCACGTCGCCACTGACGGCGAGTCCTATGGCCACCATCACAGGCACGGCGAAATGGCACTGGCCTACGCACTTCGTCTGCTTGAAGCAGACAAGACTGTAAAGCTCACCAACTACGCCAGCTTCCTTTCACAGTTTTCCCCGGAAAACGAGTGCGAGATCGTCGACAACACCTCGTGGAGCTGTGGTCACGGCGTCGAGCGCTGGCGCTCCAACTGCGGCTGTAATGGCGGCAAGCCCGGCTTCAACCAGGAGTGGCGCGCACCTCTGCGCCAGGCCCTCGACGAGCTGCGTGACGCGCTGGCTCCGCTTACCGAGCAGGAGGGCGGAAAGCTCTTCACCGATGTGTGGGCCGCGCGCGACGAATATATCCGCGTAGTGCTCGACCGCGGCGAGGAGTCCATTGCGAGCTTCTTCCGCACACAGTCGAACCATACGCTCTCAGACGAGGAACAGGTGCGCGCGCTTGAGCTCATGGAGATGCAACGCCATGCGCAGCTCATGTACACCAGTTGCGGCTGGTNNCCGCGCGCGTACTGCAACTGGCTCAGCAGCTCTTTGGCCAGCAAGCCGCTCCGCTCGAATCGGCCTTTCTCGCTCGCCTCGCCGAGGCCCACTCCAACGTGCCCAGTGCCGGTGACGGTGCCAAAATCTACAAGGCCTGCGTGGCCACCATGGAGCTGCACCTGGAACAGGTGGTGGCCCACTACGCTATCAGCTCGGTCTTTTCTTCCTTTGCCGAGGAGACTGACCTGTTCTGCTTCCACGTTCGCCGCATCTCGTACGATATCTCTACATCCGGACGCGGACGGCTTGCGGTAGGCCGCGCGCACATTGCCAGCGCCATCACCGGTCACAACAAGACCTTCTCTTTCGCGGTTCTGCACTTCGGCGACCAGAACATAACTGCGGCAGTCAAGCCATACAGCGATCAGGATGCCGCCGGCTTTGAAGCTTTTGCCGAGCAGGCCGCGGCAGAGGTGCAGCGCGCCGACTTTCCTGATGTCATCCGCTTGCTCGATCAATACTATGGCCGCGCGGATTATTCGCTCACCTCGCTCTTTACTGACGAGCAGCGGCGCATCGTGCAACTCATCCTCAACTCCACGCTCTGGGATATTGAAAGCTCCCTCACCACCATCTATCAGGACCACGCCAGCCTGCTCCACTACCTGGCCCAGGCAGGCCTGCCCAAACCGCCCGCGCTTACTCTCGCGGCGGGCTTCGCCGTCAACGCTGGATTGCGCCGCGCGCTTGAGAGCGACCCCATTGAAAGGGCCCAGTTGCGCTCCCATCTTTCGCTGGCCAAGGCCGATCATGTGCAGCTTGATACGGCCACCCTCTCTTACATCGCCGATCAGCGCA
>PKXI01000204.1 GCA_003133425.1 Acidobacteriaceae bacterium | reverse complement strand
GGAAGAAGTGCTTGTCTTGCTTATGCTTATCAAAGTGAGATTTCTTTCCCCGCCCTACAGTAATTGTTGAGGGCCTACTTGTCTCACTCATGTTGGCACAGAGGGGCCCGGATGGTGCGCCGCGAGTGCGAAACCAGGCAGAAACATGATTTCAAGGTTGAGCTGCTGACGCGCCGCGAACTTGCTGAGTCTTATTCCCTGCGTGCGCCATGTGCAATCCTCACCCGTCAATCTGCTGAAGTCAATCCCCTGAAGCTAACGCTGGCCCTTATCCGGAGCGCCCAAAAAAGAGGCCTGAAGGTTTTTTCGCACACGGCTGTTAAGAGCTACCGTCGTCACGGGAAAGAATCTGTTCTTACCACAGGTGATGATTTTCATATTCGTGCCCGTCATGTAGTGTTTGCCACCGGCTACGAAACGCAGCAGTTCTTAAAACAGAAGCGCGTGCATCTAGCGAGTAGCTTCGCGATCGCGTCACGTGCAGGTACAAAATTCCCCAAAGGTCGTGAGTGGCCCGTGATATGGGAATCGGCTCGACCCTATCTTTATGTGCGCTCTACAGTGGATGGCAGAATCGTGGCTGGTGGGGAAGATGTTGATTTCGTCGATGAGGCGAAACGGGATAATTTACTGGCACGCAAAACCAAAACCCTAGAGAAGAAAATTCGCAAGATGTTTCCCCACGTCTCTTGGAAATTGGCCACAGCTTGGACGGGGACTTTTGCAGAGTCCAGGGATGGTCTACCCTATATCGGACCTCACAAAGGCTTTCCAGGCGCACAATTCGCCTTGGGATATGGCGGCAACGGCATTACATTTGCGACCATAGCAAGCGCGCTTATTCCTGACCTGATCTCTGGAACCCATAATTCCGATTCCAGATTGTTTCGATTCGATCGCCAGTCCGGATAGCTTGCGGATGAGTGCTCCGACTCTTCGGTTGACCTCGAACATCGGAACCCAGTTCTGAGATAGCATTTATGCGAACGCGGGCGCTGATTCGCAAGATGGAACAAGTGGGGATATAGCTCCCTGGAATCCCTAAAGAGCTTTTGCAAATTGGGCGTCCGGCGCAGCAATGTGCCGGAAGATCACTCGTCAAAGTCGGTGGAACCTACGTCGCGCGAGCGATAGGGCAATACCGAACCAAGCCCCCGGAATGGTGGGGGAAGGCGTAGAGACTGGATGGCGGGCATCCCCTCGGGGATGAAGGTACAGTCCGACTCTGACCGTAAGGTGAGTCAGATCGCATAACCCAAAGGTCGGCGGTTCGATCCGGCCCCCTTGACCAATAGCTATGATCAAGACCAAACGTCCTCCCGTTCTAACCGGATCGCCGAAACCAACTCACCCGCGACCCCGCTGCAACTATTCCACTTCGACAACCAGGGCCCGGCCTGCTTCGGCTTCGGTGACCACCGGCTTTCTATTGGAGAAATCGAGATCGAACCCGGATTTTGAGCGCTTGGTTCGCCTGTAAGATAAACGGCAAAACTATCACGCTGGAAGTTGGAGCGTCGCCGTAACGCCACCGGCAGCCTAGTCCAAAACCTCCGCGCGGGGTTCGTACCACCTGAACCACCTAACCGTACGTCCAGGTACTCTGCGACCGCTACAAGGGTCTCGGGGCGATTTGGTGCAGGGAAGCCGAGCCGCGACGGATTCATCGTTCCCAAAATGACAATCGAAGCTTGGTGAATCATCAAACGACTCCATACGAATAGTGGGAAAAGGCGATGCTTTTTCGCGACAACCAGGCGAGGTTTATTTGAGGTTGATCCCCCGAACTGGCGTGAGGGAGGCAGTTAAGCCGAGTATTGAAGGATCTTCAGGCAGAGCCGGCATAGGAAGGAAGTCGCCGCATGAAGGGGGCAAAGGAGCCCACGAATCCCCAAAGCACTTGCCACCGTCGTTCACCAAGCCGGCGAGGGCAAACGACATCAGCCAGTATGGATCGAGACCGTCAAAATGTACTGCTTTTGTACCGCCGATCTGCCAATTCGCGCGATTTTAGCGATTTCAGAGGATGTGATCACCGCCATGGGAAAACGTCGCAGCTCTTGATTTTTCCAATACATGTGGCAAAATGATGGTGGATTTGCGCAAGGGGCTGGATGAGGCGGGACGGTTCGAGTCCTACCTGAGGAACCAGGCGAGTTCAGGAAGGCTTGGAGAATTACCCACGCTAATCCCCCTGATCGTTGGGATCTTTTCCCAGACGGCACCGAAGCCGAGGGGCCTCTCGAAATCTCCGGTGGAAGACGTCAGATGCCGAGGACGTCGTTGAACGGTGCCGCGATCTCCTGGCAGCTGCCCAGATAGAATGGGCTCTGGGATTTTGGAGGTGATCGACAGTGAGATTGCAAGGTGGCAAAAGGATCAGGTTCTCGACCTCAAAGCACTAACCTGTGACGGGACCTGTCTTCCACGACTTCCGAGAACACTTGCTGTGAATTCGACGCATGAATACGCTGGAGAGGACTGTGGGGGATTTTGGGGGTACCCTAGGTGCAACACGAGGGTAAACGGGGGTAAGAACTTCCCAGCGAAAGTTGCTGTATCTTATTGAACCAGAGCAATCTATGGCAAAATCGGGTAAACGGTGGTAATGGCCCGGATAGGCCTTCTAAGCCGGGGGTTGTGGGTTCGATCCCCGCCTCGCCTACCACTGAAAATAAAAGGGTTGCCAGTTACGGCAACCCTTTTCTGTAAGGCCGAACGGCGCTTACGCGCCGACTTGTGGTCTATTTTTGCTCCGGCGCGTACACCAGGCCGACTTCGAGGATCGATCGCAGCCGGTATATGGCGGCTTCTCGCCTCGCTCCCAGGAGTCGTTTACCTTCAATTGAATAAGTTCTGAGAGGCCAAATCCAACCTGGGACGCTTGCTGATGGTAAGGGCCGCAACGATATCTGGTGGAGTAAATCGAAATGCGTCCACGCGCACTTCGGGGTTTGCCCTCGGCGCCTTTCGGCAGTTCTTCCTCCGTTACCGTGCTCCCCCGAGAAACCCGAGCAAATGCTCGCAGGCCTGTTCGGCGGCGGGCAATCGGTTCATAACGCGGATCTTGACGCCGCATGACTCCATCAGAGCGGCTAATGACGCCTTGTGCCTCTGGCTGCGCATGCGGATCTCGCGGGGCAACACGCTCGTCCCCTGAACTGCAGCAAGGAACACTCTCGCCAGGGCAACCTCTGGCGCTACAGTCGAATCCGTTGCCTCGGGCGCATATACGATACCCGAATCGGCATCGACGGCCAGCGCAATGGCGGCGCAACTGGGGCGCTCGTTGGCCTTGCCAACGGCAGTGCCGCTGAAGATGTACTCCAGTTCCATGGCGCCGCGCAGGGCATAATCGCGGCCGCGCAGCTGGCCGAGCAACTCTTCCGGGATTTTCACGGGCTCCGCTGGACGCTCGGGCGGCAGAACGGGCTTTACCAGATCGACGTTGTAGTGCGGTTCGGCACCGGCTGCACGCGTGACCAGAGGATAAACACCTTCACCGTCCCAGAAATTTTTCTCTGCCTTACCGGCTATGGCAGTGCAGATCACAACGACAGCGCGGATGCACTCGGCCAATGTGCGCGCCTCCTCCGCATTCACAAACCAGGGATGGAACCCGGGACGAATGGCGCGAAAGACCGGCGAGACTAAATTTCTACCACGCGGATGGCCAAGCACAGCAAGCAACTCGCGATCCTGCCGCTTCAGCTCCCGCCGGGGGACAAGCTCGACATAGAGACAGTCCATGGAGGTGAGGGCCTCGCCAGGATCGGCGATCTCCTCGGCTGCCATCTTGCGAAACAAGTGCAGCCCTTCCTCGCCACGATAGGCGTGCATGGAGCGGACCTCGCCGAGAGAACCCATTACCGAGCAGCACCACAACTCGCCGCTCACGCTGTCGCGCGTGAGAACCAACTCGCTCTCGTCGAGCAACTGCCAGGGGACGAAGCCGAAAAGATCGGTCGCCAGACTGTATAACCTTTGCATGGCGGCAAACGCTGGCGGAGCTTCGCCGGCCAGTTCTTTCACGAAGAAGAATTCGAGGGGAGCAGTCGCAGCGCTGGCAGGTTTCTTCGGCATGGTCAGTCCTGGCATCAAGTGTATAAGAGTCCAATCCGCCAATAGGCCGCCGCGAACGTCAGCCGATAGGATTACTTGAGATACGCATTCACCGGTCTGCGGAGGCGGAGATGAGCGGCAACGAACTGGATCGGCAACAGATCCGGCGTGCAATTCGTCAAATGGGCAACGAGTACATCTTTTATCTTCTGGACGACGCCATATCGCTTCTCTCCCAGGCTCAGCTCCGGCAGTTGATTGCACCCTACGCGGCCCCAGATCAATTCATTGAGCACGAAGCGCCGCAGAAGGATTTGCTTGCCGAGGTTTGGGCCTTTCAGAAGGCCAGCCTGGCTGGCCAGTACTACGAGGAAACTCCGATCGCTGCGAGGAATTGCGAGGAAAACTCCAGGGGAACGCTCTGCTGGATCGCCGATTTTCGCTGGCTGCTCGGTCGCTGTGCGGCGGAGTCCAGTTCAGCGAGCGCCGCCGATGTGTGTCGGGGCTTCGAGATTCTCTTCGGATTGCTCGACAGCCTCGACGACGGAACCGACGAGGGGATCTTCTTTGCCGAAGAACGTGGATCGTGGATGGTGGGTGTCGATTGGAAAAGAGTGCTACCGGAGTGGTTCCGGGTACTGGCGGCCACGGCGGCACCGGCTGAATATGCCCGGCGTGTCGAAGCGATGATCCGCCGCCATTGCCCCAGCGAGCAAGCGGAGATGCTGGGGCTGGCCCGCAGCGTTGAAATGTCCGTGCAGCAGAGTCCGGCGCGCAAGGGCTGATCGCCGGGGTGGATGGAACAATAGATCCTTTTGCGGGAGTTGCAATACCCGCAAGGCCGTCACCCCAAGGCCGTCAGTATCGGACTCGCCACGATCCGGCATACTGATCCGGCATCAGTCATTCACTGGCTTTGGGCTGTGAGTTTCGATGCGCATGAGGAGCTGGGTGCGCGGCTACATGCGCTATATCGGGAGTCGTCAAAGCAGGATCCGAGAGCTTAGAGCATCGCTTCGTCGATGCCGAGCGGCAACATGATTTTCGGATTTCTGCGGAAACCCGAGGGTCTGGACGCTACGCCCGCTGCCGGCGTGTTCGCGCCCGATGGATACCGCAAAAGTTATCGCGTTGGCAGCACAGGCATTGATTAATACTTGCACTTTATTTGGTGCAATTACGGTCCGGTTTTGGTCCGACCCCCTCCCCAATCGAGCCCAATTTTCCCCGATTTACCACGATTGAGTGCGAAAAGGCCACACCTGTGGATAGGTGTGGAAATCGGTACATCCTACAGAAACTATTGATTTTATTGGGAAAGTTTGGAGGCGCGGGCCGGGATCGAACCGGCGCATAAAGGTTTTGCAGACCTCTCCCTTACCACTTGGGTACCGCGCCTTGGCAGGGCAGCCTTTGAAATGAGTTTTTTCGCTCCGAACCGCCGTAGCCAACCCGGTTGTCACCGGAGGGCGGTTTGGAGCGGGAGACGAGATTTGAACTCGCGACCCTCGCCTTGGCAAGGCGATGCTCTACCACTGAGCTACTCCCGCTTGATGCAACTACGAGTATACCGCTCCGCCGAAATTGGGTCAAACCTCGCTCGAGATTGCATTTGCTGTCTCCATGCCGCAGCTCAGCCTGGCATCGGTACGGCTCAAACCGGCAGGTCGTCGCCCGAACGCGAACCCCTCTCCTCGCGGACAATTTGACCGTCGCGCATATATAGGATGCGGCTGGCAACCGACGCTGCCTCGGGGTTGTGGGTGATCATCAACGTGGTCTGGCCCAGCTCGCGATTCGAGCGCAGCAGCATTTGCAGCACCGCATCGGAGTTCTTGGTGTCCAGATTGCCGGTGGGCTCGTCGGCCAGAACGATTGCCGGCCGCGTCACCAGCGCCCGCGCAATCGCTACACGCTGCTGCTCGCCGCCGCTCAACTCCGAAGGCCTGTGCTTGAGCCGCCCCTGGATCGAAAGCATCTCGCTCAGGTAGTCGAGGTATTTAAGGTCCAGCGGCTCAGTACGCCCGCTGATGGCATAGGCAATCTCGATGTTCCCCAGAGCCGAGAGCGTTGGTAGTAGGTTGAATTTCTGAAATACGAAGCCGATGCGGTGTTTGCGCAATTTGGTTCGTGCGCCGTCGTCAAGGGTGGCAAAGTCGACGCCGTCGATGACCACCCGCCCCTCGGTAGCCCGTGTCAGGCCGCCCAGCAGGTAAAAAAGCGTTGACTTACCCGAACCCGAAGGGCCAACAATAGCCACAAATTCGCCCTTCGTTACCGAGAGCGAAACCCCCCGAACGGCGGTCACCTGGATTCGGCCCGCCATATAAACCTTGGTTAGATTTTCGGCGAGAATGATTTGCGAAGATGCTTCTGACTGCACCTTTCGATTGTAAATGCTGCGCCCATTCAGGATGGCCAAATGCGCTCAAAGGTACTTTTGTGCAGACTTTAACGCACATCCCGTCCACGGAGCCTGGAGCGTCACTGTACCGTGGGCGTAAAATCGACATTTCATGCATGAACTTTCAGTTGCGGCGAGCATTGTGGACGCAGTAACCGAGTCGGCGGCCGCCTACCCCGGCGCGCGGGTCAAGGAAGTGCGGCTGAGAGTGGGTGCTCTGGCTTCAGTTATTGAGGACTCGCTGCAGTTCTGCTGGGGAATCACGACGGAAGGAACCCCGCTGGAAGGGGCGAAACTCGTCGTCAAGATCCTGCCGGTTGTTACGCATTGCGAAGCCTGCGGCAAAGATGGGGAGTTGCAGAGCCTGCAAAGCTTCCGCTGCCCTCATTGCGGCGAGCCTTGCAGCGACCTTCGCCAGGGGCGCGAGATGGAGATCGATTCCATAGAGATAGACGAAGTGGAAGAAGCGGTATGACGACCGGGATGGAGACACTATGACGACCAGAATTGTGGAACTGCGGCGGGGAATCCTGAAGAAGAACGACGAACTGGCTGCGGGGCTGCGTGGGCGCTATGGCGCTGCAGGCGTACTGGTGCTCAACCTGGTTTCAAGTCCCGGGACAGGCAAGACGGCATTTCTGGAGTTCACGTTGCGCGAACTTCGAGCGCGGGGAGCGAAGGTGGCCGCACTGGTTGGCGATCTTGAAACCGACAACGACGCGCGCCGTCTTGCCGCCAGCGGCGCTCCCGTTCGCCAGATCAATACCCACGGCATCTGCCATCTTGATGCGGAGATGATCGATAAGCACCTGGCAGGCTGGGAGGGCGTGTCGCTGGAGGGCCTGGAATACCTGTTCATTGAGAATGTGGGCAATCTGGTTTGCCCGTCGAGCTACGACCTGGGCGAGAAGATCCGCGTGGCCCTGCTAAGCGTGACTGAAGGCGAAGACAAGCCGCTGAAATATCCCACGCTCTTCAACTCCGCCGATGCCGCCGTGATTACCAAAATGGATATTGCGGAACCCTGCGGCTTTGACCGCGATCTCGCGCTAAAGAACATCAACGAGATTCGTCCCGGCATCCGCATCTTCGAAACCTCCGCCAAGACCGGCGCTGGAATGGACGAATGGCTCGGGTATCTGGCGGAAGCGCGGACCGACCGGGGTTAAGTACATGGAAGAGCCCGGATCGATTCGCGAGGCGAAGAGATCCCGCGCGCTTGCCCGGCAAAGCACCAAATCCGTATGTGATCCCGCTTTCCACCGCCTTCATCTCTGCCCCCAGCGAACAACGTAGCGACCTCATGCCCACGGCTGCGGCAGAAATGACTATTGATACAGATCATAGGGACGGGCGCGGAACACAACCCGCCGCGGGTTCGCAAACACATGAGCGGTGATGGCGCCGAAGATGAATCCGGCGATGTGGGCTATGTAGGCGACCCCACCGGTGCGCACGTCGGCGACAACGCCGAAGTTGAGAACCTGCATGAGGAACCAGAAGCCGATGAGAAAAACCGCCGGGATGTAGGTGATGCGGAAGAAAATGAGAAAAAAGATCAGGGCTCGGATGCGGTCGTGTGGAAACGTAACGATGAATGCGCCCATCACTGCGGCGATGGCGCCGCTGGCGCCGAGGCAGGGGATTGTAGAAGACGGGTCAGCGAGGACCTGCGCCATCATGGCGATGATTCCACCGGCGAGATAGAAGAAGAGATAACCGACGTGGCCCATCGCGTCCTCAATTGCGGGGCCAAATGCCCACAGAAAGACCATATTGCCTATGATGTGCATCCAACTGGCGTGCATGAACATGGAACTGAGGATCGTGATGGCGTGATGGCCGTGGGTGATGCGCATGGGGATCGCAGACCAGGTGCGCACAAAGCGGCTGCCGCCGGAGAGTTCCAGAAGAAAGACGTACGAGTTGACCACAATGATGAGTGTGGTGACGACGGCGAATCCGCGCGGGCGGCGCGATGCGTCGCCCAGTGGGATCAAACCGCCCACTACATGCCGCCCTTGCCCAGCAGGATTCCGATCCCATAGGTGACAGCGCCTTCCACTGCGCCGACCACCGTCATTTCGAGACCAGACGACCACCACGAACGCACTGTGATGAGCGATTTGGCTGCGCCTACAGCGAAATGTGCGGCCAGCGAGACCACCGCGGCGGCGATTACCGCCTCGATGCCCTGCAGGAAGAAGAAGGGGATGATTGGGATGGCTGCGCCGACGGCTGTTGAAAGCGCTCCGGAGCTGGCCGAGACAAGCGGATTCGAGAGCGATTCCTCAGAGGAGCCAAGCCGCTCGCTGGCCAATGCGCGGAGCAACTGGTCTGGGTCGTTGGCAATGTGACTCACCATATTCAGGGCATCGGCCTCGGGCAGGCCCTTTACCTGGTAATAAAGCGAGAGCAGCTCACGAGCCTCGGGGCCGTTCATCTCAATGGCTTCCCTTTCCCGGGCCAACTCGGCGTGGTAGATTTCGCGCTCACTTTTGGCGGCGAGATAGGCGCCCGAACCCATGGAGAGCGCCGAGGCGATGAGGCCGGAGAGCCCGGCCAGCAGCACATATTTGCTGTTGCCAGCGGTAGCGCCGGAGACGCCGGAGACGATGCCGAAGATGGCGCCGAGGCCGTCGTTGACGCCGTAGATGGCGTCGCCAATCCACGCTCCAGGCTGCTTGCGCCCCTGGTTGCGTTTGGCCAGCATCTCTTCCAGAACCGCCTTGGCCTCGATCCTGGGCGCGCCGGCGGGAGCTGTATAGTGGCCCCGAAGCAGCGACCCAAGCTCGCGGTAGTGCTCCTTTTCGTCTTCGATCACGTGGTCGAGGATGGCGTTGGAACCTTCGTCGCCGAGTGCCTTCAACTGCTCACCGTAGTTGGCGATATGCCGGCTCTCCTCGATTTCAAGCCGGCGCAGGGCCATGCGGACGCCACCGGCGCGATTCGCCAGCGAGTTGGCCTCGCCGCCGGGGCTACCCTTGTACACGGGCTCCTGGCCACCCAACTCGATAATGCGGCCGTGCCACAGCTCTGCGTGCTCCCACTCGGCGCTGGCCAGGTGCCGCAGCACTTGCGCCCGCACCGGGTCAGTGTCGCGGTCGGCCAGCGTCTGATAGGTGTGGTAGGCCTCCACTTCGGCGTACCAGTTGCCCTCCAGGGCAGCCAGAACCTTTTTGAGTTTGGCGGCGCTCATTGTTGCTATGGCCATGCGTCTCTCCTTGCCCTTCTTGTGAGAATAGCGGAAATTGCCGCTCCTCCGGTAGCACCCCAGCCGGTGCCGGGTCGGCCATCGCTTTCCACCTGCACGGCCAGCCGTATAGTGTTGTGTGCAGTGCCAAGGCTGGACTCCGGCTCATCGGCAAACTGAATTGAGGAAGCGGGGATTCACTTTCTATGTCAGCACAATCCAAACCATCGGCGGCGCTCACGTCGTCTGGCTATCTGATTCCGTTCATCACCGTTACCGCGCTGTTCTTCGTCTTCGGGTTCATCACCAACCTGAACATGGCGCTGGTGCCCCACCTGCGATCGATCTTCGATCTGCCTTATGGACTGGCAATGCTGGCCGAGTCGGCGTTTTTCCTGGCCTACTTTGTGTTCTCCTCGCCGACCTCGAAGCTGATCGAAATAATCGGCTACAAGCGCACCATGGTGGTGTCCTTGTTTATTCAGGTCGCAGGCTGCCTGCTGTTTGTCCCGGCCGCAAAGATGGTCAGCTTTCCGCTGTTCCTCACTGCGGTATTCGTGGTCGGAGCAGGTATTACCGCTCTGCAGACCTCTGCGAACCCTTATGTATCGATTCTGGGACCCGAGCATAGCGCGCCTATCCGCCTGACGCTGGCGCAGGCCCTCAACTCGCTCGGCGGCAGCCTGGCTCCGTTGGTGGCAGGCGCATTCATCCTCACCGATTCCGACAAGGTCGCCAGCAAGGCCAGCATTGCCGACACGGTGCGTGGCCCATATATCGCCATCGCCGCGGCGCTGCTCGTTCTTGGACTGGCCGTGGCGTTTTCGCACCTGCCGCCAGTCGCCGAAACCCAATCTTTCCGCCCAGCCAAAGAGGGCGATCCGGTGCTGAGCCGAAGCATCTGGGGTTACAGACACACGGTTCTGGCGGCGCTCGGCATCTTCTTTTATGTAGGGGTGGAAGTGGGACTCGCGTCCATCGCGGTGAACTACTTCAAGACCCAGGGAATGAGTTCGCTCAAGACCGCATCCTTCCTGGTTTCGCTCTACTGGTTTGGCGCCCTGGTGGGCCGTCTGCTCGGCTCCTGGATTCTGACCAAAGTCAAGTCGGGCAAGCTGGTCAGCATCTTCGGCTTTGCCGCAGCAGCCATGATCGCCATCTCCATGTGCACATCAGGCAACGTGGCCATTGGGGCACTCGTATTCTGCGGATTCCTGAACTCGATCATGTTTCCGAACATCTTCACGCTCGGCATCGCAGGCCTGGGGCCGATGACGAGCAAGGGCTCGGGGCTGATAATGACGGCGGTTGTGGGCGGAGCGGTGATCCCTTATTTGTTCGGTGCCTTGGCTGACAAGGTCGGCATTCAGCACGCCTTTATTATTCCGGTCATCTGCTATCTCTACATCGCCTATTACGGCATTTGGGGGTCGAAGCCGACGCGGACGGTTACTGCTTAGGGCAGCGCTCAGCTCCGAATGCAATCAGCAATAGCTCTCAGGAGAGACAGTTTTGGGAAATGGGCCGCCGTTCGGAGCGTTTCGCGGCGGTCCATTATTCCATTGACATTGGGGTTGCAATAGAGGTAAGGTCCTCCTACGCGACCCCCTTTTCCAATGGGCCCGCGGAAGCCTCTCATCCCCGAGAGGCTTTTGCGCGTTTGAGCGATAGAACTATCTTCAACCTAAGAGCTAAGCGCGGCCGGCTTTACGCATATGGGTTGAATTCGGGGTAAGATGGGGTTCGTTTTGCATCAAATCTCCGCATGACTCGCAAAGCAAGGCCGCAGAAGGCAAACCCGCGCAGACAGAAGCTGCTTGTCGCAGTCATTGTCGCGATTGCGCTGATACTGCTCTTGCTGCGGATGATTAACTTTGTTGCGGGTCACGGGCACCACAGGCTATAACTTCGCGCCCTTCGCCGCCTGCCAGGCCTTCACGAACTTCCAGTGAATGTAAACGGAGTGGTTCAGGTGCTGGAGTAGCCCTTCGCGCCCGTCGAGAAAGCCAAGCCGGAAAATGTAGTTATAGATGAAAGTCGCCGCCGGATTCACCAGCGCATTCCAGAGTAGAGCGGGCAGAGTCCGTGGAGCACGTCCGGAGTCGACCAGCATCCGAGCTGCAGCCGAACTATAGCGGTTCATGTGCTCCAGGTATTCTTCGAGCGTCGGATAGGAGTAATGCAACAGCGGGTTCTTCAGCGTGCTAACCGGTCCGGTTGCCTCCATCGTTTCGTGGATGGGCCGCTCCGCGAACTGAGCTGCGCCGCGGCGGAAAAGCCGCAGCTTGGGGTCGGGCCAGTAGCCGCCGTGGCGCAGGGGCCTGCCCAGAAAATGATTGAGCCGCGGAATCCTGTATGCGGCGAACGGCGGCTCGCCTGCCAGCAGTCCTTCAATCTCCCGCGCCAGCTCGGGGCTCACTTCCTCGTCGGCATCGAGCGACAAAACCCACTCGCAGGTTGCATGCGCGATGGCGGAATTCTTCTGCGCGGCAAAGCCCTTCCACGGCTCCTCGAATACCCGCGCGCCTGCTTTCTGTGCAATCTCAAGCGTTGAATCTGTTGACCCCGAGTCTACGACGACAATCTCCTGCGCCCAGTTCACGCTAGCCAGTGTGCGTGGCAGGTTGGCCGCTTCGTTCAGCGTAATCAGGACAACGGTGAGACTCTTCGGCATCGAGCCAAGGATAAACCGCCGGGCCACCCTGATTTACCCCAAAAGTAACTTGCGACATTCTGTAATTGGTTGTTCTTGTAACTTTTTGGCGGTATGCTTCCACGCATGGCAGAATTCCCCACCAACCCCGCACGCTTCGACCCCTACAAGAACTTCAACTTCCGCGTGAAGTGGGACGGACAATACATCCCGGCCATCACGCGTGTGTCTGGCCTGCTCCGAACCACAGGCGTGGTCGAAAACCGCGAAGGTGGCGATCTCAGCACCAGCCGAAAATCGGCGGGGCTCACTCAGTTCGCGCCGATCATCCTGGAACGCGGCCTCACCGACGACCCGGCTTTCGAGAATTGGGCGAATCTGGTGTGGCAGTTCGGTACGGGATCCGAGTCCGCGCTGAACGAATTCCGCAAGAACATTTACGTTGAGCTGTATAACGAAGCCGGGCAACTGGTCCGCGCCTACAAGGTCTTCCGCTGCTGGCCCTCGGAGTACCAGCCGCTCTCCCAACTCGATGCCAATGTAGCTGCCGTGCTCGTTGAGAGCCTGACCCTGCAGAACGAAGGCTGGGAGCGCGATACATCGGTGGTCCCACCGGCTCAAACCTAGCCTGCTGCCGCAGCTTCAACTTCCGCCCATTCCTCAGCGCTCAGCTTCAGTTCAGCCGCGGCTACGTTTTCTTCCAGATGCGCGACTTTCGACGTGCCTGGAATTGGCAACAGCACGGGCGAGCGCCGCAAGAGCCAGGCCAGTGAGAGCTGCGCAATTGTGGCGGAATGACGAGCGGCGATCCGGCCAAGCGCCTGTGCCGCAGGGTGATCCGCCTTCAGCAGCTTCCCTCCGGCATTGGGGTACCAGGGCAGGAAGCCGATGCCCTGTTCCTGGCACCAATTCAGCATTTCCTCATGACGGCGGTCACCGAGACTGTATCGATTTTGGACAGTTGCGACATCGACAAATTTGCGCGCTGCTTCTACTTCGGCGGGCGTTACTTCGTCGAGGCCGATGTGGCGAATCTTGCCCTGCTCCTGCATGCGCTTGAGGGCGCCGAGCGATTCTTCGAGCGGTGTGCGGGGGTCGATGCGGTGGAACTGGTAAAGATCGATGCGCTCCAGTTTGAGCCGCCGCAGACTCATCTCGACACACTGGATGAGATAGCCGGCGCGGCCCACGTACTCGGTCTTGGCCGGCCCCTGGCGGGTAATGCCGCCCTTGGTCGCGATCACGACGCCCGGCGGATAGGGCGCTAGCGCTTCGCCGATCAGGCGCTCGGCAATCTCCGGGCCGTAGGCGTCGGCTGTGTCGATCAGGGTCACGCCCAATTCAACAGCACGGCGCAGGACGCGGCGAGCCTCGGCGGGATCGGCCGGTTCGCCCCACGCACCTTCGCCCACCAGGCGCATGGTTCCGTAACCCAGACGGTGAACGGGCACATCGCCGCCGATGAGAAATGTGCCGCTGGCTGCTGCTGAAGGAGTTTCTGCACTCATGATGGATTCGATTCTATCTCCGCTGCAAAGCTATGGCATTATCCCGGCGACATGGCACAATCCAATACACGAGCTGCCGGGAACCGCGCCCAACCCGGCTGCGTATCTTCAAAGGCACGAGCAAGGAGAAACCCAGATGAGCACCTACGCCTATCCGAACCCGCAAGCGATCTTTTATCAGCAGTATGAAGCGGTGCGCCGCGATGAGGTTGTCGGCATTTTGCTGGCGCTTTTTCTGGGTAGCTTTGGCGTTCACCATTTCTATTTGCGACGCACGGGCCTCGGTATTCTCTACCTTTGCTTTTGCTGGACGGCGATTCCGGGTTTTCTCGGCTTCATCGAGTGCTTCTTCATGCCTGGGCGAGTGCGCGAGTTTAATGCCATACAAGCTGCCGGAATTGCGGCGGCGCTCGGTATCCCGACTCCCGGCTGGGGCCAGCCGGCGAACGTGACCGAAAACGTGCCAACAGCGGGGCAGGCAAGTACGCTGGCCGCCTGCCCGCAGTGCCACCAGACCAACCCGCCCAGCGCGCGTTTCTGCTCCGGCTGCGGAGGGGCGCTGTAGTAGCGGAACGGCGGTCCGCGGGGCTACATGTTCGCCTGGCCGGACCTCATCGACTCGTTGAACTTTGGCTTGGTAAAGTCCAGGGCGGCATCGAGCGCATCGCGGTACTGGCCTGCGCGTTCCAGCAGAGCAGGCGTAGCCGAGGCAAATTCTCCATCCAACACCATCAGGCCCGCACCGGCTTTGTCGCTGGCCATGCGCAGCAAATCCTGCTCGGTCGTGTTGAGATATTGCGCGTCTCTCGGGTCGGCGATCCACACGGGCTTACTGTCGCCAAGAACGCCGGAGAGCCAGTAGACCTTGCTGAGCAGGTAGTTCAGGCGCTGATTGTCGTCGGTGTCGTTAAAAACAAATTTCTTGCCCCAGCGGCTGTAGTAGCGCGTGGTTACCGGCACTGGCTGGCGGTTGCCGGACTTCAAGAATTCCAACTGGCCAAGGTCCACTGTCTTGCGCACGGCGTTGTAGACGAAGGTTTCCGCGTAGGGCTGCTCCATGGCCGGCACGATTTCGGCAAAGGTCTGCGTCACGGCCGCTGCCAGCTTGGCATGAAGGTTGAGCGCGCCGCCGTCGGCCAGGTGCATTTCGCCGTGGACGATATACGTGTCGGCGCCCGATGTCGATTGGTGAAAGGGCCACTGGAATTGGCCGAAAGCGATGGGGAGCCCGCCGAGCGTGACATAGCACTCGGGGCGCGGATTGCGCAGGCGCTTTGCCTCGCCAGCGAGATGAGTCGTAATCGTAGGCAACAGGTCGGGCTTGCCGAAGTCGAAGGCTTCGCTCAGCTCAAGTCTCAGCGTGTTCGCGCCGGCAGCGGCGCCGGGGAGCCCAAGCTGGAAGACAGCCGTGGGCTTGCCGTGGAAGTCCGCGCCCTGCGTGGTGGAGACGAGCACAAGGCCGGCCTTGGAGGCGGCGCCTTCAAGAGCAGTGACTAAGGAGGATTTCAGTTCAGCGGTCATGGGTGGGGAGTCCTGGATTCAAGATCGGTGCTAGACCATTTTACGGGAGCGGAGGGGAGGGCGCCGGATTTGGGGCCGCGGCCTGGGTGGCTTGATTTGGGTTGTGCACCATTTTTGGTGCAATTTCTATTTTCTGTTCTTTTTATTTTTTGGACAGCGGAAATATCGATGGGTCCTGATATGTATCTATCTTCGCTTAGTTGCGGGTATTTATACGCAACGGGGGGGGGCCCGCAGTCATCAGCCCGGATTCAATCGCCGGTGTGGATGTTTACCAGAACTACGGCTCCCTGGCTGCCGGGGGAGACGGTGCTGGTTTGCGGGGCGCGCCAGTGGTCGATGTAGCTGATCTTGTGGACGCAGCCGATGGTGCAGTTTGGCGAGCAGCTTTTTGCGGTCAGGAATTCGCGCTTTACGTCGGCGGTAGTGTACCCGGCCAGCGGCACGCCGGGATAGCCGCGCTGCTGCGAGCAGTAGTGCACCAGGCCGTCTTCGCAGATGTAGAGGTAGCGCGAGCCGGCGCGGCAGCGCCAGTCGTTCGGCTTGCCCGCGGCGATTGCCGCCTGGAAGTCGTCGAAGCGCGAGTAGTTCACCTTTTTCCAGCCGCTCATCTCCGCGTAGACCTTGGCTTCGTTGGGCTTGAGCGGCTTGAGCTGGCCGTCGCCGTCGTGAATGATGCCGATGGTGGAAGTGAAGCCGAGCGAGAGCGCACGCTTGCCGATGACCAGCGCATCGTTGGGGTCGCGGAAGCCGCCGCCGACCACGGAGTTGATGTTTACGTGGAATTCGGCGTGCTGGGCGAGCATTTCAAGCTTTTTGTCGAGCACTTTGAGGCTCTTCACCGAGACTTCGTCGGGGACGAGGTTGTCGATGGAGATCTGCATATGATCGAGCCCGGCGCGGTTAAGGCGCTCGATGCGCTCGACGTTGAGCAGGTAGCCGTTGGTGATCATTCCGGCGATGGCGCCGGTGCGGCGCATGCGGCGGATGATGTCGTCCAGTTGCGGATGGGTGAGCGGTTCGCCGCCGGAGATGCCGATCATCGCGGTGCCGAGGCGCCCCAGGTGATCGATGCGCCTCAACATTTCGTCGAGGGGGACAGGGTCGGAAACCTTGTCGTACTCGTTGCAGTAGGTGCAGCTCAAGTTGCAGAAGCGGGCAGGGACGATCTGGGCCAGGACGGGGTGCCCAGTGGTGGCGAGAGCGCTGGTCACCATCCTGAGTTCGCGCACCTTGCGGGTTGCTGCCAACCACCGCCCGCGCACCGTAGATCTCCGGGGAATTGCCATCTCTTCTATTGAAACATAAAGAGACAGTGGTCAGGTGTCAGGGGTCAGCTACTTCTGCGACCAACACGGGTTACTTGGAGGCCTAATCTGGCTGGGATTCGGGGCGCGGGGCGNNCGAAATGGCTGCTTAGAATTGGCCATTCGAGAGCAAAGGGTTGTTCAGAATTACACGAATAAGAGCCTAATTGAGGCTAAATGCGCCTAATTAGGCCTTATTTGCGGCCTATTTGCGGCAAATGGCTGCTTGGATGGTGCCGATTCGGGGTGGTTTTTCGGGTTGGCCGCGTCTGTGGGGATGGGGACGCGTTCTTGCCTGGATGGAGGCGTCAGGGTCGGATTGCGCGATTGACTGCGGCTACCCACCCTTCGGCAGCGAGGAGGCGGAAGGAAGGGGGCTCCCTCGGTTGTGGGACAGTTAGTTTGCGGGCCCGGTCCCCCCAACCACTTCTACTGCTTTTTCAGGACTGCGGTTCCCTTTTCGTCGAAGAGGATGGCGCTCTCTAGCTTGCGGAAGTCGGCGGCCTTTGCGGGCGGAATCTCTACCTGCCGCACCACATATTCGCGCTCGTAATGGAGCAGATTCCCCTTTACCGAAACTGCGGATTTGTAGCTGGCGAAGTCCACATCCACATCGACCGGGTCGGGCGTCTCATCCACCACGTAGCCTGCGGGAACGGCAATGTCGAAGCTATCGCGCCACTTGCCGGGATGGCCAAGTTCAATGGCGTAGGCGCGGGGCTTGCCGTCCATGACGTCGTTGACGCGGCGCACGCGGCTGCCGAGCACGCGCGGCCGCAGCAGCAGGAGCGGACCTGCGGCATGCGCATAATTGGTGTCGCTTAGACGGAGATTCAGGTCAACCGGCTTTGCCAAGTCATCCGCTTGACTGAATTCAAATCCCTTGAAGATCAGGCCGGGAAGATCCGCGCCGATTCTCTTCTCGAGTTCGTCGTGGATATCTTTCGCTTCGTTGCCCTTGATAAACCAGCGCTCATTGCTTGCGTCGTCACCGCTGAAAGTCTGAGTGACATCGCCGACCAGGGCACCATCGGAGGTGAGGGTAAACGTACCCTTGCTGCTTAATCCCGCCGTCTCCGGCGGCAGTACGGGCATTTGCAGCACCTGGCTGTCGGCCCCGTTCGCAAGGTTTCCCCAGGCTCCCTGCAACGCGGCGCGAATGAGCCCGAGCGGCGTCTCTTCATCCGTTGGATCGAAGATAAGCAGAAACTTTCCGTTGGCAGCCTTGACGCGGGCTACAAGGCGTGGATCGTTCTCTCCCTCGGGCAGCTCGATGGCGGTGATCATGTGGTTGCCGGCCAGCGAGGGAGCTGCCGGGTCAATGATGCCGCGGCGGCTGTCAACGTGGAGGTAATGGGCGCGGATTCCAATGGTCTGCAACATGGAGATGAGCAGTGTGGTCTTGTCTTTGCAGTCGCCGTAGTGATTGCGATAGATGTCGGCAGCGTAGTGCGCCTGCCAGCCGCCAATGCCACGCTCGATAACGAAGTAGCGGACGTTCTTCTGAATGTAATCGGTGATGCGGCTAAGTTTTGTGTACAGGTCGGGGGCGCCGGCCGTGAGTTCCTGCGCTTTGGCGGCGATCTCCGGTGTGGGATCGTAACGATGCTCCTCCAATTGCTCCTGCCACTGGCCGAGGGCGCGCCACTGGTTATCAGTGCCCTTGACGGCTTCGTCACCCCACTTGATGGACATGCGCGCGTTGAGCGCTCCCCAGGCTGGAGTGTAGTGAATGTTTTCCAAATCCAACGCGGGCATGTTCTTGATCTCCCAGCGGAGATGGTTGGCTTCAGTCTCGACAGGTTTGACGGCGGCAAAATTTCGCCAGGAATCGGCATAGTGGGCGCCGGGAGGGAGAACAAGCTCCAGCGCCTCTGAAACGATGGGAATCGGGGCCTGAACATCCCAATCCTCTTCGTCCATGTAGGGGCGGAGATGCTGTTCGGTTTCGCAGACAACCACAGAACCGGGGTCGCTGGCCGGGGGCTTTACGGTGCGGATGCGCTCAGTGAATTGAAGGATGGGAGCGGAATAGGCGCCACGGTCAGTAAAGTCCGATTCCATAGCCTGGAACTGGCGGCCGTCCGGCGCGAACGTCCAGGATCGGAAGTAGTCGAGCTTCTCATCGACATCGTAGCCAATGGAACAATGGGAATATTGCCGGCCTTGCGGTTTGAGAATGCGAACCGCGATACGCTCCCGTTCAACGGCATGATTCTGTTCGTCAATCGTAATCAGGTATTCGTCGAACAAGACTACGGCGGGCGCTTCCCCGACGGTGGAGGGCGTAGGCGTCTTGACGGCGGTCACGGCCCAATCCGGCGCCGGCTCCGATTTATCCCTGGCAAAGGCGGAGCGTGAGCCGGGCAAAGCCAGGGATGCAATCGCGAGAACGAGAATCGGAAGCGTGCGCGGTCGGTGCTTCATCAGTTACCCTTTGCTGCCGGGGACACGGCCAGAACCAGTTGCTGCTGATCTGCTGCTGCGATCTTTTGATAGAAGCCGCGCAGGTCCTGGTACTCCTCGGGCTTGGCCTGGGTGAATGCGCGCGCAAGGGTACGCGCCACAACAACCTGACCTGGCGTCTGCACCGTCTTGGTGACGTAAGCCGCGTGGGCTGTCCATGGAATGCTCACGTCGGGGGGCGCACCTTCCACCGTCATCCCGGTGGGCAGATGGTAGGTGATCTGCTCGGTCACACGATCCCCATACCTCATGTCAACGGCTTCCAGGCGCTTCTCCTGGCTCACGAACGGTGTGTGTCCGCGCGCCTCAAAGAAGAAGCCGGGAAGTAGCAGGCGCTTTGAGGTCGCCGTGCCCAGGGTTCCCTGCGCATTGACGATCGCCATCAGGTCCGTGGAAGGATCGTCGAGGCTCAGGAAGTGATCGACATGCGCCTCGACGCCATCGGGAACGAGGCGTTCCAACTCTTGATCAAACTGCTTTTTTACCTCGGTGTCGTCGTTTCTGAGGGCCGCCTGCCGCCAACGGAGCGCCTCCTGACCCGACATGCTAATTCGGAAGGTGCCCGTTATTCCGCCGTGGGGGTCGAGCGTGATGTCCGCGGTGCGCAGGGTCGAGTTGGTGTTGTAAGCCTGGCTCGGCGTCGTTACGGCACCCGGTCCTTCTGAAGTCTGGCGGAGACCAGCCGCGCCTGAATGCCTCCAATTCACGGTTTCGAAGGGACACATCTTTTCGCCGGGATCCACCAGGATGCCTTTGCCGTCGATGCCAAGCAGGATGACCATATCGTCGAGTTGATCGAGGTTCATGTAGCTCACATCGAAAACGCCGCGATCGCGAGACACTACCTTCACCGCGTATGCGGTCAACCCCGCAGCGCGCACCATGGCCAGGTACAACTGCGCGATGTCTTCGCTGTCGCCACTCTTCTGCTTCCACGTGTCTTCAGCGTGCCTCGCCTCTTTCAGCTTCAGTTGCTTCAGTTCCGACTCACCCTTCTTGCGCGAGTAGTCGGTATTGTCCAGAGCCTCGACCGCCGTGTAGATCTTCTGCGCTTTGACCAGCTCAGTGTCGCCGGGGGCAATCAGGCCCGACACCGCTTCGTGGATGGTTTTGGACTGCTCGGCAAAATGATCCACATCCTTCGACCAGTCCTTGGCCTCGCTCACCCAGAAATCCTTGGCAGAGGAGGCGCTCTTGTAATAGAAGAACACCCGATACAGAAAGCTGTGAATCGGTGGCATCCACTCTTCGTCGGGTTTCGGCGGAATATCCGTTACATCCACATTGAAGTGCCCACCGGCGTCGGTCTTGATGGTCACGCCATCGGGCAGTTTCGCCCACCAGATCAGACTGGTGACGGCATTTCCTTTGGCATCGGTGAGGAACATGCTGGTGGACTGCTGATTGCCGGGCATGAATGACTTGAACGGTGTGAATTGGTAATGCGCCGTGTGCACAAAGTAGTCGCGCTGAATCTCCCAGAGCGGCGATGAGTAGTGATTGTCGTCGTAGCGCAGCTCGTATCGGTACTCCAGAATGCTGCCGACTTCCACGCTGGGCAGGGTGAAAACCATGCGTCCGATCTGTTTGTCACCGTTTTTTGAGATCAATAGATCCTCAGGCTTGCCGGCGAGCGGAATGACAGTTCCGTCGGCATGGATAGTGCGGGCCTTGATGTCGCTGATTTTGAAGTTGCCTCTCAGGTAGGGCACTTCAACTGTGGCCAGGTTCTTGCCTTTTTCCGTCAGCAGCTTGATGCGCGCATAAAAGCTTTGGTAATGCAGCGGATCGTTGGCGATCTCCTCAATATTCAGGTAGACGGCAGCCGCGCCCGGAGCTTTCGGATCGGCAGTCATCTTGAGCTCTTCTGCCGTGGGCTGCTGAAATTGCGCCATCACCTGAGTCGAGAGTGTAGAGACGAGAAACAGGAGTGCACTATAGAAAAAGATACGAGCCCGCATGAGTTTGTCCTTTTATTTTGAATAGCGATAAGTCTACCCCTGCGTGAGTGAGCAAATGCGAATAAATGCCCGCTATCACACCAAAGTGTGATGGCGAAGACATTTGAGTCTATAAGTTGCAGGATTCAAGCAGAGTAGACACCAGCGCCAGGGGCAGGCCGACCACGTTGAAGTAGCAGCCCTCAATGCGCGGAATCCAGCGCGCTGCGCGGCCCTGGATGGCATAGGCGCCGGCCTTGTCCATGGGCTCGCCGGTTGCAACGTAGGCGGCGATCTCCTCGTCGGACAAGGCGAGGAAGCGGACGGCGGTGGCTTCGGCTGCAATTTCAGCGCCCTCCGCGGTGACCAGAGCCACGCCGGTAATCACACGATGGGTGCGCCCTGAGAGCAGCCGCAACATGCGCGCGGCGTCGGCAGCGTCCTCAGGCTTGCCCAGGATGTGATTGTCGAGCGTTACCGTAGTATCGGCGCCCAGCACCGCAAGAGAGGACTTGCTGTTTGGGCGTCCTTTTCCCGTGGAACCGTTTTCTGACGTCAGTTCGCGAAAGACGACCTGCGCTTTTTCACGAGCCAGACGCGTTACGTAAGCAATGGGGTCTTCGCCCTCCAGTGGCTCCTCCGGAATGTGCGCAGGGTGCACCTGAAATGAAAAGCCGGCCTGCGTAAGCAGTTCACGGCGGCGGGGCGAGGCTGAGGCCAAAACCAGCATATTGGAATTATGGCAGGGCGCAGCGGGTGCGGCCCGAGCCGGTTAGACTGAAAAAGAGGGGCTGGCACACCAACAGAGGCAAGGCCCGGACAAGGTTCAAATGCACTTCAATTTTGGTTTTACGACCGTTCAGGTTCTCTGGATGCTCACGTTTGCGGCGCTGCTGGTTGTGCTGGTGGTTTTGCTGGGGCGAGACCGCTCGCGCCGCTTTCCCTGGTTCACCTTCAGCATGGCTCTCACAGCGTTGCGGCTGCTGGCCAGCAGGATGCTCTTTGAGCGCATGGCGCCCATGGCCACGAGCAGCATCTTTCTTACGCTCGCCATTTTGGAGGCGCTGGTCTCCCTGGCTGTATTGGTAGAGCTGGCGCGGCGCGCGTTCTCGGGCGCTACACGGAACGCATGGATCATCAGCACGCTGGCGATGCTTGCCGGGGGCGCGGCGGTTCTTGCCACATGGGGCCCGTGGCCGCCCTGGAAGACCCTCACTGCGGAGTCGACCCTCGCAGTGCTAAGGCTGATGCAACTTGTGGCGCAGAAGACCGATCTCCTGGCTGACGTGCTCACAATCGAGCTGGGCGTGGTGGTGATGATGTTCGGGCGGCGCTTCAAGGCCGGTTGGCGCAGCCACACACAGCAGATTGTCATCGGCCTCTCTACCGCGGCGATTGGGCAAATGGCGGTGCGCGGCATCTGGCAGATAATCGCACTCCACGCCGCGCCCCACTCCCAGGCGGAATACGAGCGTGTTATCGGCCTGCAGGAGAAGCTCTACAACTCGAACAGCGTGGTGTTTCTGGCGGTGCTGGTGTGGTTCATCGTATGCCTCTGGATCGACGAACCGGGAACGGGGACGGCGGCGGCGGCAGGAGCGGAAGCTCTCCCGGCAGAGGCTGATGGAGTGGGAGCGGCTGAAAAGAAATAATCCGCCCTGAAATGAACTGCGCTTTTCAGGAGGACTGACCCCTGATCCCTGAGCCCTGACCCCTAAATATGGCAGCTTGCCTGGCCGCGCTTTTCGAGATAGCGCTGGTGGTATTCCTCGGCGCGCCAGAAGGTCTGCGCCGGCTCGACCTTGGTCACAATGCGCTTCGGCATGAAGCGTCCCTCTGCGGCAAGCTGCTCAATCTTGGCGAGCGCCTGCGCCTGCTGCTCGGGCGAGTGGAAGAAGATGGCCGAGCGATATTGCGTGCCCCAGTCGGGCCCCTGACGGTTGAGAGTGGTCGGGTCGTGGAGCGCAAAGAACGCGTCCAGCAACTGCTCGTAGCTCACCAGTTGGGGATCAAAGTCGAGTTCGACCACCTCAGCGTGCCCGGTCTGGTCCGTGCAGACGTCCTTGTAGCTGGGCCGCTCCGACTGGCCGCCCTCATAGCCCACGGCAGTAGCCGTGACTCCGGGAATCGAAGCAAACGCCGCCTCCACTCCCCAGAAACAACCCGCGCCGAACGTCGCTTTTTCTGTGCTCATAGCTCCTTTGATGCTCGGGGGCATGCCTCGGTAACAGTTTTTGCGTCAGGTCGAAACAAGCAAAACTTGGCTATACGTCAATAAATTGCTTGAATCTCAAAATCTGCATGGACGTTGAGCAGGTCACTTCTCATGATTGACTCTTATCTAACTTGTAATTTCCGGTTTGGCGGTGACTCAACCGCGATCACGGCCCATGGCGGCAAAACAGGCACAACGTGCTGGGGAGCTAAGGCACCCCTTATCACATCCGTGGGTGATCGAGCGCACTGACTAGATTTGCCAGGGGGTTTTCTGATACTTCCGCGCTTCGCCTCCCCGAAGAGCGGTCCCCGCGAGTAGTCCCTGCCAGTTGCGACGCAGCACCCCCAGAGGCGCAGGCCATTCCCTATAGTGGCGCGGCTCCGATCTGACAATCTTGACCGGGTCTCCCTCCCCCACCGCTAGACCCATTTGGCTGAGTGTCGGACGACACAACGCGTTTGACCAACACGTCACGAGCGCGTCAATCGGTCTCGTGGCCCAAACCAGAAAAGGAGGAGAGATGTCATGAAACGCGTAGCTTTAATCGTAACGGTTGCAGTTACCCTAGGCGTGGCCCTGGTAGCGCCATGTGTCCTTGCCCAACAAAAGAACTTGTCCAACGTAGTCGATAGAGATTCCCTGGCATTCGGACGGAGCTACGGTGAGTTATCGGCGGCCTTCTGGCAATGGTCACTCTCCATTCCCGTTGCGAACCATCCCCTTTTCGACAATGGGGACTGTAGCGTCGGACAGTCTGGAGATGTCTGGTTCATAGGGCCCAGGTTTTGCATTTCGGGCAGTTCCGATTGCAATCAAGGTTCGATTACGCGCTCCTGCTCGATACCTCGCGGCAAGGCAATATTCTTCCCCATAGTCTCCGCTGAGGATTCGGCTCCGGAAGAGCCTGCATTTGGCTGTGGCACCAGCTTGGCGCCCCTTATCGCTGGTACGACCGATGAATTGGCGCAGTGTGCACAATTCTATTATTTCTACGGAGTGACCAGTGTGAGTGCCGAGATTGATGGCGTTGTGGTTCCAAACCTGATGAAGGATTTTCACGTGCAGTCGCCCGTTTACGGTTACACAATGCCTAACGACAACTTGCTGAACGCAATCGGGGAGGGTCCCTATCCGGCAGGAAACTATTTCCCTGCGGTGGCCAACGGAGTGTATGTGCTGCTCTCTCCCCTATCGCCAGGGCGGCACGTGATCAAATTCAGCGCGAACCCCCTATATAACGCCACCTACACTTTGAACGTTGCGAAATGAGAGACGTCCAGTACTGAACAAGAAAGTAAGATTGATCTATCTAACGCCGCCCGATGTCTGGGCGGCGTTTCTTTCCGTTACGCAGCGGTTGGAAGAAGCAAATGTCGCAATCAAGCCATAGGGCCACACCAGGAGGCGGCTGGCCTAGGTTCTGAGCGGATTGTCGCAATCCGCTCAGTTACCTTGCGATTAACATTACCCTCGCAGCCCCTCAATCCTCCCCGAGCAGCCCCATTCGCAAACCCGCTGATGCAAGGCCTTCCCTTCACGGCTGAAGCAAGCTTTCCAAAAGCCGCCGGGCCCGCGCTCCAACCTGGGCCGCCGAAGTACCTGGCTTATACAAGGAAGAGCCGATACCGTATCCGCCTGCACCGGCATCGCGCCACGCCGGAATGGACTCTTCATCGACTCCCCCGACGGGCACCATGGTCGTGCCCTTCGGCAAAACAGCCTTCAACCCGGTCAACATTCGAGTGCCCATCACATCAGACGGAAAGAGCTTCAGCGCATCGGCCCCGGCATGCAGCATGGCAAAGGCTTCGGTGGCCGTGCCGATACCGGGTACCGAAATCAGATTGAGCCGCTTTGCTTCTCGCACGATCTCCGCATCAGCGTGTGGAGAGACGATGAGTTTTGCGCCGGCGGCGCGTACAGCCTCTACTTCAGAAACCTGCGTGACCGTTCCGGCGCCCACCAGTATTTTGCCGGAGAATAATTCGGCGGCACGCTTGATGCTTGCCAGCGGATGGGGAGAATTGAGCGGGATCTCGGCGACGACAATTCCCGCGGCGAGCAGCGCGGAGAAGACTTCGTCGACCTCGGCGGTTTCAATCCCGCGGAGAATTGCGATCAGCGGGCATCTGGTCAACCATTCGCGCAGAACTGGGCATTCGTGAAGGGCATGTCGCTCGTGCATTACCATTTCAGGCTCCCTGCGATTCGTACCAGGCCACGCAACGCAGCACCAGAGGGCTCAACCGATGAGTTCACACGAGCCTTGCGCAGTGCTTTTGCATAGAGCGAACACAATGCGGGATCGCCGATCAGATGAACGGACTCGCCCTTCTGCGTCATCGCATTTACTTCGTGCCCAATCATGAGTCCGGACAAATACGACGACGCCGAGGACTCCTTCATTGTGCCGGTAAGAACCAGCGTTCTGACGCCAAAGAGATGATGGGCGAGCTCCCCTTCCTGTTTTGAACGCGCCACGCCGAGCAGGAAGGCATCGTTGTCTTTGGGCTCCTGCTGTGTGCAGGTACGGAGAATCGTGCTTTCGCGGATCGCCTTGTAAAGATCGCCGGTCATCGAAGTGGAGAATGCCGCAATCCTTCCGCTCTGCATTCGCACCCATTTTGTATGGGTTCCGGGAAGACACAGGTGGGTATGACTCGCTATCTCGCTCTGGCAGCCAAAGATCTCTGTCTCTTCTCCCCGCATCACTTCGGGGACTCCGCACTCATCGGCTCCGATAAGGCCAGGCACAATGCGCGCGTCCAGTGACTTCAATTCCAGCCGAATAACTCCATCGACCACCTGGTCAAAGGTCGCAGGCACTGAAACGTAAAGGGCTTCTTTCCACCCATTGCGCGCGCCCACCATCCCCGACATCAGGACTTTTCTTTCCCCGTCCCGGACCCAGTCTCCGACCTCTGCCATTAGAGCGTCGAGGAACTTTTCCGACGGCACCCCGACAGCACCGCGGGCAGACGATCTCTCGGCTTCGACGTTTCCGGCAGCATCCAGCTTGTATGCGCGAAAGTTCGAAGTTCCCCAATTGATCGCGATCATTTATGCAGTCTTACCCTTCCTTCTTCTCGTTCCGCGGCCTGACCTTGAACCAGATTGGCGTTCCCTTGAAGCCGAAGGCTTCGCGAATCTGGTTTTCAAGGAAGCGCTCGAAGGCGAAGTGCAGCTTGATGTCGCGGTCGGTAAAGAGCACAAACGTGGGCGGCGCCACGGCTGCCTGCGTCATATAGAAGATCCGAATGCGCTTGGCCATGGGTACCGGCGCGCGCTGGAAATCGACCTTTTCAAGGAAGCGGTTCATCTGCCCGGTGGTGACGCGCTTGCGCCGCTCCGCTGCCACGGTCTTCACTTCGTTCAGCACCCGGGCCATTCCTTTCCTATCGGGCCCCATGGCTTCAAGCGCGGAGAGAAATATCACTGACGCATAGTTCAGGTACTTGAGCGCCGAGCGCAGTTGCTTTTCAAACACATCGCGGTCCGCCGGCGGCTTGCCGTCCGTGCGCCCGGTCGTGATGGCGTCCCACTTGTTCACAATGATGATGACGCTGCGCCCGCTCTCGTGCGCGTAACCGCCGATGGTCGCATCCGCGCCGGTCACGCCTTCGGTGGCGTCGAGCACCAGCAGCGCCACGTCCGCCGCTTCAAGATGCCGCCTGGCCATGACCACGCTCATCTTTTCAGCCATCATGTGGGTCTTGCCCTTGCGCCGAATACCGGCGGTGTCCACAAAGCGAAGTTGCTGCCCTTCGAACTCGACCACTTCATCGACCGCATCGCGCGTAGTGCCCGCAATCGGCGAAACAATCGCTCGCGAGGTGCCCGTCAGCGCGTTCAGCAGCGTGGATTTGCCCACGTTGGGCCGGCCGATAATCGCCACGGAAGTCTCGTGCTGCTCAAACTCGCCGTGGGTCCTGTTGCGCGGATGCGACTCTTCATCGCCGGCTTCCGGTGCAACCGGTCCTCCCTCGGAGATGTCAGACTCCTCAGCCTCTGCGTCCTCAGCCTCTTCCGCGGCGGCTGCTTCTTCTTCAGTCAGCACGGCCTCAGCGGGCGCCGGAATCGCGTCAGAAATTGCATCGAGCAACTCGCCGATGCCGAGCGCGTGCTCCGAGCTGATGGGATACACGTTGCGGAGCCCAAGCTGGCGAAAGTTTTCCGCGGCCAGGGACATCGCTTCGCCCTCGACCTTGTTGACGGCCAGAAACACTGGCTTTCCACCGCGAATCAGCAGCTTTACCAGGTCGTAGTCGGGACTGGCCAACTCGGTGCGCGCATCCACCACCAGCACCATCGCGTCAGCTTCCTGCAGCGCAACCTTGGCCTGGTTATAGATTTCGGTGGGGATCAGCTCTGGATCGTCGGGCACAATTCCGCCTGTGTCAACGAGGCGAAACTGCCGCCCGGACCACTCATATTCCCCGTAGATGCGGTCGCGCGTTATGCCTGGCTCGTCGCCCACAATGGAGCGGCGGCTGTGCGTAAGCCGATTGAACAGAGTGGATTTGCCCACGTTGGGCCGGCCTACAATGGCCACCAGCGGCAGCGCTTCCGCGCCTGCCTTTCTGGGCACAACCGATCTGCGATACGTCGGCAAAACTTGTCTCCAATCGGGGCTGCGCGCGCAGGGAAGATACTTTTCGTTGGCAGATATGCCTCAGAACGGCCTATACTGCGTGACCCGTCTTACCAGTTTACCGTCTGGCGTGAATTTAAGCCTATTTACGGCTCGGCTGCGGGCGGCATCGGGCTTGTGAGAATGTTGATCAACTGGTAATTGACGGGTTGCCGGTAATCCACTCGGAGCTGCGATTGCAATGCAAACGGCTCGCTGAGTGCCTCGATTTGTCATTAATTGACATCGGGGCAGAGAGAGTGGGTCATAACTCTTTCGTACCTTCCGAAAACTCCGTTTTGCTGCAGGTTCGGCGCGCGAGACCAATCGGCGACCGCAGCGGAGTGCCTACAGCGTCTTCAAGAAGGCGATGCACGACCAAGGCTCACCTGGCGATTCGTAGAGAAGACCTGGCTAGAGGAGAGCTCACGGAGCGTCTGCTCCTGCTGCCACGTTGCCTCTCGATTCGGCGGCCCACATACAGACAACTGCTCTTGCCCGACGAAAAAAGGGCCGACAGATCGTCGGCCCTTTCTTGAATCCGTAAGTACCGCAGGCGCAGCTATTCGCCCTTGAATCCGTTCGAATATCCCTTGACGAACGACTCGCGGAACTCCATCTTGAATCGATCCTTGTCCATGCCCTTTGGTATCTTCGCGTGTTCGTATGCATCGGATTCCGTCGGTTTGAACTTCTTGCCCCGGCTAGCGTCTGCCTGACCCTGGCTGAATCCCGCGGCATATCCCTGGCGGGCGACCATGTTGGGCGAACCGTTCTCCGGATAGGCCAAATCGTAGCCGCGCGGTGCCTGCCAGTCGGAGGAATCGTGCGACTGCGTTGTCGTCGTCGTGGTAGTCGTCTGGTCCTTTGTAGTGGTGCTGCTGGGGTCCTGCGCTTGCATCAATAGGCTGCCACCGAGCGATAGCGCACACGCCAAGCCTGCAAAACCTATCTGTCGATGAATCATTCTAAGAATCATTTCGTCTCCTCGTAAGCAGCGAAAACAGGCAGCTCACTTCAAGTTTGAGGGCTTATCCATCCGGAGGGTTGTCCGCGAGTGCAACTTCAATGCGATTACATTTGTTGCAGAGGCAAGAATGACGGTCCTTCAACGGTGGATTATCGCCGTCCCCAGTCGGAGCGGCGGTGGGATTCTTTTGGGGGGCCGGCGGCTTGTCGGTGTCTGCGGTGAAGGGGGTGGCGACCGCCGCTCACCATCATCAAAGGAGCCTAATACCTGTGAGTCGTGAGCCAGAAACCACGATGCAAGCTGCTCAGTTATTGCATAATTGCCTTCTCCCTCAGCAAGCGTTCGCGATACGCATCGGAGGGCTTTCAATCTTCCGGGTTCCAGGCTGGTTACGTGCAATCCGGAAGTAACTTTCAATTGGTGATAACCATCCATAACTGATTTCATGACAGC
>PKXI01000045.1 GCA_003133425.1 Acidobacteriaceae bacterium | reverse complement strand
CGCCACATCTCGACTCTACCATAAGTAAACATTCCCAAGCCCTTTCGATGTAGCTGATGCGTTCGTTGCCATGATTTTGCCGCCAGTCGAAAATAGTCATTGTATTTTCGCCTTATATTCGCCTATTCTTGTTCTGTCATGGCATTCGGAATCCAGGAACGGAAGCAGTTCATTATTGAGTGCAAGCGGTGCCAATGCGGTGTCCCGGCCGGCATAAGGGAGTTCCCATTCCAGTCCATTGTGGTCACCTGCCCACTCTGCGGAGAGCAGCGCCGTTACTTGCCTTCAGAGATCTTGCTTGGAAGGCCAAACCACCTGGTCGCGAAGCAGGCGCGAGCGGCAGGACCTTAAAATGTTCATCCCCGACTGAGCCGTGCTCATTTCACAGCGATCGCTCATTCGCTTTGGCCCCTGCACAATCACCGATCGTCGCTTGAAGCACCTCAGTCCCGGAGTTCTGATGTTACGGCATCGCACAGTGCCGTAAACAGGACATGCCGAAACTAATTGATTCAGGGAGAGACAAGCACCAATGGGCGAGATGCGACGGGCAACGGCGCGGGAAGAAGAGCAGCGCAAGCGAGACCGGTTTGCCTCCACCCTGGTGATCTCAGCCTCGATCATTGCTGCNNGAGGATGATTTTGGACCGGGTGGTGAGGTAGGCTGATTTGCATGTGCGGACGATACGGAAGACGAGCGGACAAGCAGTTTATTGCGGAGTGGATGCAAGCTCACGACATCAACGTGTTTGATGACTCCTACTATGCGCCGTCTTATAACGTTGCTCCGCAGTCTCTCCAACCGGTGGTCAGACTCAGCCCCGACACCGGGGAAAGGGAGCTGACGATCATGCGTTGGGGACTGGTACCGTTCTGGTCGAAGGATGGAAAGATGGCTTTCAATACGATCAATGCCAAAGCAGAGACCATCACCACCAGTCCAGCCTACCGCGAACCCATGAAACGCCGGCGCTGTCTGGTACCCGCCGACTGGTTCTACGAGTGGAAGAAGCTGGACGAGAAGTCGAAGCAGCCATATGCGATTGCGATGAAGGATCGGTCACTGCTTGCATTCGCGGGCTTGTGGGATTCCTGGAAGGACAAGACGACAGGACAGATACTGGACACCTATACCGTCATCACCACGGACCCGAACGAACTCATGGAGTCGATACACACACGAATGCCGGTGATCCTCGCCCCCGAGGATTACGAACGATGGATGGAGCCAGGTGAACCATCACACCTGCCAGTAGATCTGCTCAGGCCTTATTCGGCAGAGGAGATGGCTGCATGGCCCGTCAGTGCCAGGGTCGGGAATATTCGGAACAATGATCCTGCTCTGGCTGAACCTGTGCCATAGACGGCATTGAGGGATTTACGCAGTCGAAAACGCCCTAGGTGGACGTACAAGTTCCGAGCAAACGTGAGGAGAAGTGGTTGTGCGGCCAGTTCGGCGCTTCCTGCGAAACCTGCGCCCGCCGCGTTTCCTCGGCCGAACCTTACATTCTGTGACGCCGTGTAGATCAGTTGCGTCCTGACCAATGGTCGTCTCTGCCAGACTCTCTGCTATCCTCGCTCATCATGGATACCGCCGCGTCAACATCGCGCCAAGAGATCCGTTGCGACGATTGTGGCCAGAACAGGCCAGGCTACGATATCGTTCACTTCGGTTCAATCGAAAAGGGATACCGCCAGCTCTGCAGCCGATGCTTCAACACCGAGGTGGCGAAGGCAACCGGGATGGAAGGCTTTGAACACGCCGCATTCGACTCGATCGCATTAAGTGATTGCAACGGAGAGAATCACGAATTCCATTTTCGCTCCCGGTTGTTGGTGAGCGGCATCGCGCTCGACGCGTTTGAGCTTCGCGATGGGAATCCGGCCGGCTACCTCTTTCAGATCATTGGGGACGCCGGGGAAGACCAATTCGCGCTGTTCGGGCGATTGGTCGAGAAGATGCGCCGCGCCTTGTCGGTAAAACATCTCAACAACGACGACTACGGCCTCCAGATTTCGGATCAAGGGATTGTGCGTGGCCGGATCGAATCGGACGAAAGCCCGGACGGCGGCCTCCCGCTCCTCGTCATCGATGGCCGCGAGATCGGCTGGGAACAGTTCGGCCAGATGTTGATGACTTATGAGGGGTCGCAGTTCAAGCTCACGATAGCGGACAAGAGCGAAGAGTTGTGAACCCTTCAGATGTAGGTTTCGCTGTCTTGGCGTCACCGATTTGCTGAATTTTCTCTCTGCGGCAACGGAGTTTCAGTTGACCAATGCCTGAAGAGTGGAACCGAATCGACGAAAAAGACTTTTTTGTCGATACCTTGCCTGTGCCGGTCCGCAGGTAAGAAATTGACGATCCATGAACTACCCTCTGTTCGGAAGGCTTCGAATCCGCATCCAGAACGATGGGACCATGGGTTGGCGCGCTCTCTAACAAGATTCGCCGTAACCCATACGGTTGTAGCAACTAACACGGGTGCCTATCCGGATGAAAGCGGCCTTTTTTCTGGTCATAGCTCATTCGCTGGATGCCAAAACGGCAGCGACCTCTTCGTTTGCAATTTCTTCCCGGAACGGCGAATTCGATTCTGCGTCCACTTGAAAATTGCTCAGGCCGACACCGACCAGGCGGAAGAGTTGCCCGGGGCTGAACTCCACTCTTTCGCGCAATGAGAGTGCGACAACTGTGAACTCTTCGAGTGAAGCGGGCATCACGGGCGGAGTGAGACTGCGAGTCAGCGTGTTGAATTCCTTCGTCTTCAGCTTTAGTACAACGGTGCGCGCCTTCCGGGCATTTTGGTGCGATGCGGCCCAGACCTTCTCTGCAAGGTTGCGAACCTGTGGCTCTGTCTCTGTCAACGGAATATCTCTTTCGAAAGTGTCCTCTGCGGAGATGGACTTGCTCGGCCGATTCGGCACGACGGGATTGTTGTCGATGCCGCGCGCTAGTTCGTACAGACGATGGCCGTACCTGCCGAAGTGGTGCTCAAGGAGGAATAGCTCCATCGCATAGAGGTCACCAACTGTTGTAATCCCGAATGTTTTCATGCGTGCCTCGGTTACTTGTCCAACCCCGGGGATTCGACCCACCGGCAGCGGCAGCAGAAAACTTTGTACCTCGTGAGGTTGAATGACGAACAGACCATTTGGCTTTTTCCAATCGGACGCGATCTTCGCCAAAAACTTGTTCGGCGCCACGCCCGCGGAGGCCGTTAGGTTAAGCTCCTCACGAATCTGCTCACGAATCATCTTCGCTACACGCGTCGCTGTTGGAAGCTGCATCTTGTTCTGGGTCACATCCAGGTACGCTTCGTCGAGAGAGAGTGGTTCGATAAGGTCAGTGTGCCGCCGGAAGATTTCGCGGACCGCTTGCGAGACGGTTTTGTATCGAGCGAAGTCCGGAGGTACAAAGATGGCATTGGGACACATCCGCTGCGCCGTTACCACCGGCATTGCGGAATGTACGCCGAATCGCCTCGCTTCATAGGAGGCGGCACAGACAACGGACCGATTGCCCGTCCAGGCGACTACGA
>PKXI01000123.1 GCA_003133425.1 Acidobacteriaceae bacterium | reverse complement strand
TCAAATATGTTTGTCTAGGCTTTGGCCGCTCAGGCAAGCTGCTGATCGACGACTCGGTGCAAACAAAGGTGGCCTTCAAAACCGCGGCGTCCTGCACAGGGAAGATAAACGCGGAAAAGTCGCGTATCTTCATCACCTTACGCTCATTTCCCGTCTCTTTTGAGCCCCTTCCACAGAAACACGGTTCAATTCTCGGCAACCCCTCGTTCAGAAACGCAACCATTTAAGCGATCGTTTAACGTTGTCGAGGTCGCAAAAAAGCGAAGATTTCAAACAGCTATTGGTAGACACCCGCCTTCTTGAAGTCGCCCCCCTTGACGATCGAAACTGCAGCCGGATCGACATGCCGTTTGAACGCCGCGTTCACCTGCTCCGGCGTCAGCGCAGCCACCGCCGCTTCCAACTTTGCATCCCACATCAGGGTGCGTCCCCAGCGCTCGCGGCTGCCCAGTTGACCTGCGATTGAGGCTTCTTCAGCGCGCGAAACCGTGCGTTGATCTAGCCACGTCTTCTTGGCTTTCTCCACCTCGTCTGCCGTAAATCCATCCTTCAGCGCGCGTGCCAGTTCATCGTTAAAGTCAGCCTCCACTTTGGGCATATTCTGCGGCGCAGCAATGGCCGAACTAGATAACATGCCCGCGTCGTCCTTGGTAGGCACCGAGAATCCACCATAGGCTCCGTAGCTCAATCCGTCTTTCACGCGAATGCGCTGGAAGAGCCGCGAGTTCGGTGATCCGCCAAACACCATGCCTGCAATGGTGATTGCAGCGTAGTCAGGATCGTCGTCGCTCATCTTCATCGGCATGCCCGCAAGGAACAGCGCGTTCTGCTTATCCGGCGTTTCGACCTTGTGGTTGATCGCCTCTACCGGTTCGAATGGATCAGGTATGCGTTCATAGCGGCTCGCGCTCTTCCAATCGCCAAAGAGTTCGGTAACAAGCTTCTTCATCTGCTCCGGATCAAACTGCCCGCTGATGACGATTTGCCCCTCGCCGGCGCCGTAAAACTGTTTGTAAAACTGGCGCGCATCGTCAATCGTCACCTTCTTCAAATCTTCAATCTCTTCGTCGATCGTGGAGACGTACCGCACATCGCCGCGAAGATAACGAGCATTGAAATGCCTGTTTAATTCAAGAGAGGCAAGCCGGTTCGGCTCGCTCTTGCCGGCCTCAGAACCGGCGATTCGCTGCTGGCGAATCTGATCGAATTCAGTCTCAGGGAACGAGGGCTCACGCATAAGCTCTCTGGCGAAACGCAACGAATCGGCAAGGTTCGCTTCCAGCGTGCGAATGTTTGCTGAAGCGGAGTCGACGTTGCCCGAGACATTGATCTGCGCCTTCAATCGATCTGTCTCATCCTGAATCTGCTGACGGTTTTTGGTTTTGGTGCCGCGCATCAGCATGGCTCCCGCCATGCTGCCCGCCGTCGATTTACCGAAGAGCGATTTCTCGTCGCCGAACCGAATGTTGATGGCCGCCGCCACCGTTCCACCGCGTGTCTTCTTCGGGAACATGACCAGCTTCAAGCCATTAGGCAGCGTCGCACGAATCACGCGGGCTTCAATGTTCTGTGGTGTGGGATCGAACACCTCGCCCTGTTGCACGGCTTCGCCGCCCTTGTAGTCTTTGAACCGCACGGCCGGGTCTGGCGTCGCTGGAATCTCGGCGCGATCGGGAGTTGCGGTCGGAATAAACTCGCCCAGCGTGCGGTTGGATGATTTCAGATATGCCTTTGCAACGCGCACCACATCGCCTTGCATAACTTTGCTCACCTCATCACGCATCAGGAAGAACGAGCGCCAGTCGCCATCACCCGCGTATCCGCCAAGCATGAGGGCAACGGTTTGGGAATTCGTCTCTGCGAGTTCGATGTTCTTCAGGATTCGTGCCTTTGCGCGGTCGACCTCGTCCTGGGACGGAGGGTTATTGGCGAAGCCTTCAACAGTCTTTAGCAGGATCTGCTGTGCGTCGTCGATGGATTGATCCGGCTTGAGCTGCGCGTATGCCATAGCAACCCCGGGATCGTGCTCGTCATCGGCATTCATACCGGTGGATACGGCCTTCTGATGATCCACAAGCTCCTTGTATAGGCGGCCCGTTTGCGGCGCGCCTAACACCTGGGCCATTACCTGCAGAGGCGCCATATCGGGATGCAGGGCGGCAGGAATGTGATAGACCACCATGATCCCCTGGATGTTCCCCACGCGCCGCAGAATGACGGACCGCTCGCCTTCCTGCGTCGGCTCCACTGTGTATGGCTGGGTGATCGCGCGCTGCGGCCTGGGGATGGCGCCGAATGTTTCAGACACCATTGCCAAAGCCTTCGATTCGTCGAACTGCCCCGCGATAATCAGGTCGGCGTTGTCCGGTTGGTAGTACTTCTGGTAGAAGGCTGCCAGGTTTGCGATCGGCACTCTTTCGACATCCGTGCGGGCACCAATCACGGTCTTGCCATAGTTGTGAAAGTTGTAGGCCGCAGCCAGAACGCGTTCATGCAGGACATTCAGCGGGCTGTTCTCGCCGGACTCCATCTCGTTCCGAACCACCGTCATTTCCGAATCCAGATCCGTCTTGAGCATGGTCATATTCGCCATGCGGTCAGCTTCCAGCCCAAGTGCCCAACGCAGGTTTTCGTCGCTCGCGTTGAACGTTTCAAAATACATCGTCTGGTCTTCGGACGTAGTGCCGTTGAAGTTGCCGCCGGCCCTGTTGGTGAGATCCTTGAAGAGTTCTCTTCCCGACTTTGCGCTCTTGAACGTCATGTGCTCCAACAGATGCGCCATCCCGGTCTCGCCGTAGCCTTCGTTCCGCGAGCCTACCAGGTAAACGATATTAACCGTGATCTTGGGCTTGGAGTTGTCCGGAAACAACAACACGTGAAGACCATTCGGGAACGCGTACTCCGTAACTCCTTCAATGGAGGTCACCTTCTGGACACCTGAGGGCAGTGTTTGGGCCCAGGTTGCAGCAGCCAGGATAAGGATCGCGAAAAAAGCCGTGAGGAGTTTTTTGAGGCGCATGTCTTCACATCCTTTTGTGATTCCGCGCCAATTATACCGGGGCGGCTTCGGGGTTTGGTCCCGTGACCCGCGTGCCTCTGCTATCCTGAATCGTTTACCTGTGCGAGGAGGAAGCCATGCCAGAGCATCGAGCGCGAAAGCATCATCAGGACCGGGTGGCAGAGACGCTGCGGCTGGAGATCAGCACCATGATCGAGGGCGAACTTTCCGACCCGCGCATCGATTTCTGTTACGTCACCGAAGTGGCACTGAACCCGGGCGGAAAGTCGGCGCGAGTATATGTGGCCGTCGATAGCTCAGTGAAGGACATTGCCAAAGCCGAGGAAAACACCATTGCCGGCCTCGAGGCCGCCAAAGGCTACATCCGCTTCGAGTTGAAGGAGCGGATGGGTGTGCGCCACGTGCCAGAGTTGGCATTTTTGGCCGACCGATCGGGCCGCTTCCAGGCGCGCATTGAAGAGCTGATGGACCGCTCACGCAAGCGGCAAAAGGCCAAGGCCGAGCAGCCGGCGACTGCGGAAATGGAAGCTCCAATCGAGTAACGGTGCATGGATAGACCCACCACGAATCGCGACTTCTGTGCAACGCCCTCCAAGCCTGGGAGCGCGACTGCCGCTGAAGGAGTCTCCACAAATTCCAGCGCCGTTCTTCCTGCCGACCCGATGACCGAGATTTTGCACGTGCTGCAAAATGGTGAACGGTTTTTGGTCTGCTCGCACTCGCACCCAGACGGCGATGCCGTGGGCAGTGTACTGGCAATGGGCATGCTCCTCGAACAGATGGGCAAGTGCGCCGACCTGGTAACGGCGGATCGGCTTCCAGCCATCTATCGCGGGCTGCCGGGCGCCGGAGGTATTCGCCATGCATTCCGCGTCCACGGACCCTGCGACGCGGCAATTCTGCTGGAGTGCGACGGTCTTGAACGCTCCCGTCTGCGCGGCCTGGAAGATTTCTTCGTCATCAATATTGACCACCACATCAGCGGGCGTCCGTACGCGGACCTGAACTGGATCGATTCCGGAGCGGCGAGCGTGGGTGAACTTGTGTACAGGCTGGTGAAGGCCGTTGGAGCCACGATTACGCCGGAGATGGCAACCTGCCTCTATACCACCTTGCTGACCGATACTGGCGGCTTCACATACGGTTCCGTCCGGGCCTCGACCTTCGCAGTGGCGCAAGAGCTCGTTTTGGCTGGTGCCGATCCCATCGCTATCGCCAGGGAAGTGTGCTATTCGACCCCAACATCAAAAGTTCTACTGTTGGGCGCTGCCCTGGGAAATCTGAAGCGTGAGGGGCGCTTGGCCTGGCTCTGGGTCACGCATCAGGACATGGTGCGCACCTGCGCCGCCGAAGAGGACTGCGAGGGCCTTGTAAACGTGGCCGTCGGTATCTCCGGCGTGGAGGTTGCCGTATTTCTCCGCGAGCTGCCGGAACTGCGCATCCGGCTGAGCATGCGCAGCAAGGGAAAGGTGAATGTAGCAGAAATTGCTGAACGGATGGGAGGCGGAGGACATGGAAATGCAGCCGGCTGCACTTTGGACGGACCCCTGAGGCGCGCGCTCGATGAAATTCTTCCGGAATTGCGGAACAGCCTGGCCGTATTCGCCCCAGGCGCTCCACAAAGCCATTGATGAACCATCGGGTTCATTGAGATTCCGGGCGAATCTGTTAGCCTTGTCCCTGTTGAAACTTGAGCACCATCGTCGTGTCTCCTGTGAGCGCGGAAAGTGTGTGGGCCAGTCCGGCTTCCTTAAGCCGTCCTGAGCAAAGCCAAGATACGGAGTTTTGCGCGAAACAGGCTGCCGCACGCCCGTTGGAGAATTGCTGGAAGTGGAAACTACTCTGGAACCATCTGCTCCGGATTTGTCCGATCACCGGCGTAAGCGGCTGCCGACCTGGGCTACCGTCCGCGAAGCGGCAGTGTTTCTTGTCTTCACTGTCTTCTTTCTGACGTACGGGCTCACCCCACTTCTCGGCGGCGACGGCCTGGGACTGGTAGGCGCCGATGAGCCGCGCTATGCCCAGATTGCGCACGAGATGTTGGACCGTTTCGGCTCCGCCGTCACCCTCAAGAGCCGTCTAAGTGCCTGTGTCACCCCCTATCTCTATGGCCATCCTTGGCTGGAAAAGCCCGCCCTCTACTATTGGCGGGCAATGTTTCTGTTTCAGGATTTCGGGGTCCACGACTGGAGCGCACGCCTGCCCTCCACAACCTTTGCCTTCATAATGATCGGTCTCATCTACCTGCACATGCGCCGATTCCGCCCCGGAGGGCATCTTGATGCGGCCCTGATCACCGTCGCCTGCGTTGGCATTATCGGCTTTTCCCGCGGCGCATCGACTGACATGCAGATGGCGGCGCCACTGGCCATCGGGCTGCTCGGCTGGTATGCCTGGTACGAGACCGGCTCAAAGTTCTGGCTCTACGACATTTACTTCTTCACCGGTCTAGCCACGCTGGCTAAAGGGCCTGTGGCACCATTCCTGGCAGCTCTCATAATCGCCGCCTTTGCTTTTCTTCGCCGTGAATGGACCATCATCCGCCGGTCGTTCTGGTGGCCCGGAATGGTGCTCTACTTCGCCATGGTGTTGCCGTGGTTCATTGCGGTGCAGCACCAGAATCCTACCTTCTTCCGCGAGTTCTTTCTCGAGCATAACCTCGAGCGGTTTGCCACCGATCGCTACGAGCATTCACAGCCATTCTGGTACTACTTGGTGGTCGTGGTGTTGGCCATGATGCCGTGGACAGTAGTGGCCGTGCGCGCGCTCGTCGACGGAGTACAGACCTCTGTTGCCGAGTGGCGGGTGCGCCATTCCACCAGCGCCGCACCCTGCGTCGGCCGCCCAGGCGATGCCTTTCCCGAGTTCCTGGTGCTGTGGGCCTTCATTCCAATCGTCTTTTTTTCCTTCTCCCGGTCCAAGCTCCCGGGCTACATACTGCCATCAATTCCGCCCATCGCTATCCTCACTGGAGACTATCTGTTTCGCCGTAGGCAACCAGGGCTGAACCGCTGGATTCTGTTGGGCCACTCCGTATTTTGCGGAGTCATGACCGTCGCTGTTCTATTGGTGCCTTGGTTCGTTGCCCATGGCTCCAGGATTCCACCCACGCACGCAGTCGCGGCGGCCATGTTGGCCGCCACGGGGGCCACACTGCTGATCTTGATCGTCACCAAGGGTTTCGGCGTGGCCCGGCTCCGGTTGGTTACGTCCGCAGTGTTGGTCGTGCTCGTCCTGTTTCTTTACGGCGTAGGCCCATTCTTCGGCATTCCAGGGGTAAGCGCAACCAAGCGTGTAATTCACCTTTTGGACCGCTCCTATTCTTCACGGCCACTCGCGGAAAAGTTGGCTACTGTGGCCCCGCTGAGCGAGACAATCGCAGTCTTTCGTGTGCGCCGCGACATGGAATACGGACTCTCGTTCTATCGCAATCGAGAGGTGGCAAACTACGAGCAGAGTGGCGTGCCAGACGAGCAGCACCTGCTTGTGGCGCGGGTGACGGGCCGCGGTGGTGTTGACCTGCACACTCCGGCTGCTCTCGAAGAGTACCTGGAAGGCCGCCATTATGAGGAAGTTTTCAGTTGGCCGGAGCAGGGACTTGAAGTCTACCTCGTCGGTGCTCGATAGACCGATAAATCAAACCTCAAGTTGCACTTGGGGACAACTCGTGTCAAAGTGTCCGGAAGGGCATTGCGACCTCAACGGCTGTCATGCAGCCTCTCGTCGCAAGGTCGGGCTTGCTTACGGCCGCATTCGGCAAAGACGAATCTGCATTCCAGGGGAGAAGCATGGCATCGAGTACTTCCAGCGAAATCCTCGACCTGCGGCACTTTGAGGCGGGGATGTTGAGGGCTGTGCTGGAATGTGAAGGTGCACTCTGGAGTACACGTTTGCATTGGGATTATCGGGCTTCGGCACGATTGCTGATGCAGTATCTGGACAGCCACATGTTGCCGGGGTATGCGGCGGTGGCGGCGGACCAGGTTATCGGGTATGTTTTCTGCGTTTACGAGGAAACCAAGGCCGTAATCGGCGATGTGTTTGCGATGCCGGAGGACCCCGACTCGGCACGGATAATTGAAGATACGCTGCTGCGTCATCTGTTGGAGTTGCTGGTGAACTCGCCGCAGATCGACCGCATTGAATCGCAACTGCTGGTGCATCCTTCGGGTTCCCACTCTGCGGTCTTTCGCGAGGCGGGGTTCCGGGTTTTCCGGCGGCTGTTCCTGGTCCAGGCGCTCAAGGGTCTGTGGAACGCTCCCCAGGCCGACTTGCCCCACGAGCTTGAACTGCGGCCCTGGCGCGACGAGGATCTTGCCCCCGCCGCAAGGCTGATCTGCGAGGCCTATCGCGATCATCCTGACAGCCTGATCAACGACCAGTACCGGTCGGTCCACGGATCCTTGCGCTTTCTCAACAACATAGTGCGCTACTCCGGCTGCGGCACCTTCTCTGCGCCGGCCTCCCATGTCATTGTTCACCGTGCGAATCGCGAGTTTGTGGGCCTGGTACTGGGTTCGCGCGTTAGCCCGGAGAGCGGCCACATCACGCAGGTCTGCGTACACCCGCACTACCGGCGCCACGGGATGGCCCGACTGCTGCTTTCGATGGCGGCCTTCCACTTCATGCGCCAGGGCGCCACCGAAATCTCCCTCACCGTGACGGAAGCCAACCAGCAGGCTATCGATCTGTATCTGTCCGAGGGCTATACCTGCGCGCACCGCTTCGACGCCGCGGTTTGGGAGCGGGGCGGGAGTGCGTAGCTGACAGTCTTCAGTTGTCAGTTGTCAGTTGTCAGTTGTCAGTTTTCAGTTTTCAGTTCTCAGTTCTCAGCTATCAGCTATCAGCTATCAGCTTTTGACTTGGCGGGTTTCAGCAGACCCTTGGGGGGTTCACGGCAGGCACAGTGTCTCTGGTGTTCCTTGTGCCACTGGATTCTCTGCTCCGGCGTGGCCTTGGGCGGCATTTTGTTCTGTTCGTGCCAGAGTTTGTTCATGGGACCAGTCCCAGTCAGCCCGCTTAGCGCGCGATCAGGAACATTACCCAACTGAGCACGACGGCGGAGCAGACGAAGAGAGTGAAGCAGTAAATTCCGTAGCGAAACATGCGCCGCGGCGTTTCACGCTGGGTGATGCCGAAGACTACTGAAGCGAAGAGCGCGAACAGCAGCACAGCCGCAAAGTGGGAGGTGTGAAGCATCAGGACTTCCTCCCGGTGCGCAGATTATGCGCGTCTACAGCGGCGATCACGTTCAACAGGCCAGCTACGACAATGAACTTGGTCCCGTAGTCGGCAGTGGTCACCTGCACCTGGTCGGCGCCTACGCCAAGAACCCTGCAAACCAGAAAGAGCAGTCCGTTGCCCAGATCGCCCGCCATTCCCAGCATGTCCAGAATGTCCTGCGCGCCGGTGTAGATGCGGCCCTTCATGGCCAATCCGAGCACAAACATGCCTATAACGGAGGCTGCCAGCAACGCACCGCGGCCCCATTTGCGCAGCAGAAAATGACCGGCGCCCGGCACGAGCCAACCGGCGATGAGAGGAAGATAGACGAACCCTTGTTGTGAATTCTGTCCCGCGACTTGCTTGTTCGCTGCTGTTGCCATTCCTTTTTGACTATAAAGCATGAGGGCAGTTCTCAGTTCTCAGTAGTCAGCTTTCAGCTCACTGTTCACTGTGCACTGTTCCCTGTCCCGAAAATGTGTGCTTAGAAATACACATAAATCTGACAGAATTGGACAAATGGGTGAATTTTGAGCGATTTGATGGGGATTTTGACTTGCGACTGCTTGTAAGTTATCCTATGAGAGAG
>PKXI01000427.1 GCA_003133425.1 Acidobacteriaceae bacterium | reverse complement strand
AGATTCTCAATCTTAAAACCCGGGTTCAATTCCCGGTAGTGCTACCAGCCATCTTCCGCTAGAGCTCTCTATTTCAGCGGGCTTTGGCTTTGCGCGGGAAGTCTGCTCATGTTCACTGGGCGGAATTCACTCAATCCTTTGTGGCTGATCTCCGGCGTGCTGATTCTCATCAGCCAAACTGGCCAGATGGGATGGATGGGATTAGGATCGTTGGTAACAAACCATCTGGAGTCCCTGAATGCCGTTCCGTCTCCTGTTGGCGATCGCACTTGTGAACATGTCGTCCGCCCTCCACGCACAGTCTGAGGTCTCCGTGCGACACCAGGTCTACGGCGGCTATAGCTACTTCTCCAACTCGTTCAACGCAGCACCTAGATCGCCCCAGCCGCTGAATGGATGGGATGCCTCCTTCGCCTTCCCGCCCTGGCACAGCTTGCGCTTCAAGCTCGAAACCTACGCATACAGAGGCTCCAACCTGGGCGCGCCGCAACACGCACTCTTCATCATGGGTGGCGGGCAATATTCCTGGCGTTTCAGAAAGGAGTCCGTCTTTGTGGAGGGGTTGCTGGGAGAAGCCGGGTTGAACAGTAATTGGGGGCCAAACCAGACAATCGGTTATACAGCCTCAATTTCAACGCTTGCGGGCGCTGGCCTGGACACGCCGCTCACGCGTCATTTTGCTTTCCGCGTAAGCGGCGGTTATCAGTACGCCTATTTCAACCTCGGAGGTCCGCATATCGCCATCCCATACCGGCTCCCCGGCATGCCCACAAACTTCGGTCGCATCTCAAGCGGATTGGTCTGGCAGTTCTAGATTCGATAGCCGGAAAAGAAGTAAAGAAAAGACCAGGGAAACGAAAATCTCTAAGCGGGAATCCGTTCTTGAGAGCGCCTCAGCGCCTATAACCTAGGGAATCGGTGGTGCTGACCGGCTTCCTGTGCTTTGAGATGGTAACTGATTCCCCAGTTCGCATTCATCATGTCGGTGCCGGGATTGATTGGAACAATAAAGCCGTCTGAAAAATGAAAATCGCTCCATAGGCCCAGGCGCAGATCCACGCGCTTCTTCAGCCTGATTTGCACGCCAAGTCCATTCTGCATACTGAAGTTCTCATAGGTCCCATGGTCCGAAATCGCCTTATGATCAAGGACGAGCATTCCGCCCTTGAAAAGCAAGTAGGGCTTGATTGCCTTGTTGTCCCGCCACATCATGCGCAAGCCGATCGGCGTAAACTCCATACCGTACAAGAGCCTCCGATTGGGTGAGGGCGGTGTTAGCGGATTGCCAAAATAATTGGTGTCGGCGAGTTGATTGAAAAGAACCAAGGGCAGAAACTCTGCCACGTAGTCCACCCGCGCGCGCAGGAAGTAGCCCCAGGAATGGCGGTCGTATTCGAACCCGCTTGTGTAGATTTTGGTTCCGCCCTCGGTCGCAAAGATCTTGTAATTGCCGTAGGAAGCCAATCCCTCCCAGACAATTTCGCGTTCCACAGGCTGCTTGACCTGATTCCTGTCCTTTGGTGGCGTCTCTGTATTTTGGGATTGTGAGGCTTGCGACCCAAGAAGGCTGAGCGCGGCCAGAATGGAAAGGCTATTGAGGAGAATATTGCAGGCAAAAGAACGCTCAAGCAAATGAGTGGATGCTGATTTACAAACTCGATCGCTGGACAATGGGCCTCCAACTCAGCCGGCGTATACAAGGTGTGTCGCCATGATCAAGGCATAAACCGGAATCTCATTTTTCGATGTCGGTTTCTTAGGATTGTACTGCTCCCCTGGGCACGCGCACAACGGAGCAGAGGGATTCGTATATGCAGACATGGTCGAGACCGTTAGAACTCATCAGGCGGGACAATTGGCTCATGGTCTGGTTCCAATCTGCGAGCATTTGGTCTACCAGATACCTTCCGCTAAAGCCCGGTATTTCAGCGGGCTTTGCTTTTGGGCAGAAAACGTCATGACGGGCAATAACGCCCATTAGCGCGAAATCTGTGGCACAACCTGTCGCACACTTTTTGAGATCCAATGGCGGCGGACCTGGCAAGGGAGGATCCTTTCAGCCGGAGCAGGACCACCCGGGGCACTGGACTCTCTGAACGATTAACCGGCATGATGACGAACGACAGATTCCTCCGGTTGGGTGAAAGATCTACCCAAGGTCAGGTTGGACGCCGAGTGCCTCTAATCGTCCAACCTCCGCTCGGCGGTGGGATCGCAGGACCTAGGCCGACTTTTGAGGACTTATCCGACTTCGGTGAGTGCATTGCGATTTAGCATCAACCTAGTCCAGTGTCACGCCTACTCAGCTCTTAGCGCTTGTACAGGGTCGAGGCGCGAAGCTCTCCACGCAGAAGTGATACAGGCAAGGGTTGCTACCGCCAACAAGGTGACAGCAGCCAGCGCAAATACCAGCGGATCGAGAGGCTTCATTCCGTAAAGCATGGACTGCACCACCCGTGTTGCCGCCTCGCTCAGAGCGAGGCCCAGTACAAGTCCGAACAGCGCCGGCTGGAGTCCATCCAGCAGCATCAGCCGCAGCACCTGGTCCCGCTGCGCACCCAACGTTATCCGAATGCCAAGTTCCATCGTGCGCAGTGTCATCAAGGATGAGAGAACGCCAAACTGTACCTTTTCATCGGACGCCTGAGGCAGGCAATCCCACCCTAATGACAAGAGCGCAATGCAGCCCTCAGAGCGGACAGCATTGCACTTTTGTCGAACAACCGTTTCCGGCTCACCCGCCCTTGGTTACGTGCATCACCTTGGAGATCTTCCTGATCGACGCTCCACCTGGGACGTAATTGAACGACTGTGTGTAGCTCTCGCTGACGGTCGATGACAGCAGGCCATATTGACTGTTGGCGGTCTCTTCCGTCGAGAAGTCAAAATCCACACACGAGGGTTCGGTGTTCAGAACCGTCATATCGCTCGTCGCTGAATAAATGATGAGCCCCGCTCCTGAAGACAGCACTGTATTGTTTCCGTTGAGATAATCCACAAGGTTCAACTGGAAGGAGACGATCGGTGCCAAGTCAGCCTGTGTCACCCCGCTAAGCGAGAGCAAGGTGATGGTCACCTCCCCAATCGAGTTGCCGTTATTGTCCCACGCCTGGTAGGTAGCCCCCGTGATGTTCCCGCTTGAATCATTCGAAAGCGAGATCTTCAGCTTGTACCCGGCCGGCAAGGTGTGGCTGGGCAGGCTGGCTAGCTCGGGTTGCGTGTTGATCAACTGGCTGCTGGTGGTGTGCCAGTTATCCACCATCGCCGTCAGCTGCGGGCTGCCACTGGGGCTCAGATAAATCAGGTATTGCTGTGCTCCGTCGAAATCTTTGCTCCCGGAGTAGCAATTCACCTGAAAGCCGAACCCGTCGCTGCCGGCGATGGCCTGGGTCACATCGATGGTCACCGAAAGGCCAGTGATATTCGAGCAGTTGCTGAGTAAGTAGTTGGAGTTGCTGCCCAGCCCCGCGCCCGGGGCTGGGACGGTGGCTACCAAGGGAACATGCGCGCCACATGCGTCGAAGTTGGCGCCGGTTGTGGTCATGTAGATCTCGGCCCGCAGGCTGGTGTGACCGGAGTTCTGCACGTCGACAGCGGCAGTGACCAGCGTCCACGCCTGACCGACAGTGAAGTTGGTCGAGCCGTTCTCCTGAGTGCCGCCGAGGCCCCACAAGGCGACCGATCCCGAAACCGGATTCTGGCCCGGCGCAGCACGCAACCACACCGAGAACGAGAAGCTTTGCCCGGGCTGAGTGGAGATCGTCACATCCTGAGCGACCGAACCCCCGGGCTGGCTCGTGTTCATCTCCAGGAACCCGGATCCGACATAGGAGGAGAAGGGGGCAGGATAGTGCGAGGATTTGTACTGCTGGAGGTTCACCGCGCTCGCAAGGTTATTCGCGCGCCAGCCGGCCGACGACGACTCGAACGACGCATTCTGCAATAGATTCGCAACGATCAAAGCACGCCTCGTTTCTTTTCGAAAGTACGAGGCCAGGATCATAGCATGAGAAAGGCAACGTCGGCCGTCGTTACTCTCTTCCAACACAAGATGAGCCTGAAGGGTTAGGCATGCTGGAGATTGAACATCAGCGTGCACGAAGCAGAGAAGTTGAGCTTGGAAGCGATTGGCCGGTTTGTTGAGGCCAGCGAGGACATCCGGTTTGCGAGCCAAGGCCGTCAGCAGGTCTATGGCTGGGTGGAGCGAGTGCTCGTCCAGCAGGAGTATGGCCTGCAAGGCAAGGCGGCGCGGGGTCTGGTGCGGCGCTACATAGAGAAGATGACCGGGATGAGCCGATCGCAGGTGACGCGGCTGATCGGCCGCTACACAGCCACTGGTCGCGTCCAGGCAACCATCTACCGGCGGCGCCGTTTCCCCCAGCGCTATACGCGGGCCGACATCGAGCTGCTGGCTGGGGTCGATGAGGCGCACGAGAGCTTGAGCGGTCCGGCTACACGGCGCATTCTGGAGCGGGAAGTTCAGCTCTACGGCAACCAGCAGTATGCGCGGCTGGCGGCGATCTCCGTGGCTCATCTGTACAACCTGCGCAAGACCCAGCGTTATCGCGAGCGGCTTCTCAACTACACCAAGACGCGGCAACCGGCACCGGCACGCGTCCCAACGGCATCAACCAGAACATCTACCAGTACCAGTCCGGCGGTGTGTACAACCAGAACCAGCTCATGCTCAACTACACCGTTCGCGCAAAGCGCATCTCGCTCTTCGGCTTCTACATGCTGAACTTCGCCAACGCCGATACATCCGGAGCGGGCTACTTCCCCTCCAACCAGACCAACCCCAGCGCCGACTACGGCCGTGCCAGCTTCGACGTCCGCAACAAATTCCTGCTTGGCGGCAATCTCCAGGCTCCCTTCGGAGTCTCCATCAGCCCCATGCTGGTCACAAACTCCGGTGCGCCTTTCAACATCACCATCGGCCAGGACCTCAACGGCGACAACCAGTTCAACGATCGTCCCGCGTATGCCACTACTTCCAGCACCGATATTTTGAAGACCAGCTACGGCACCTTCGACCTCAACCCCTCGTGGGATCAGACCCGCATTCCCTATAACGTCGGTACCGGACCGGGCCAGTTCAGCATGAACCTCAGGGTCAGCAAGTCAATCGGCATCGGCCCCAAACTGACGGGAACAGCCGCTGCCCTCTCCGGCGGTCAGGGTGGACCCGGAGGTCCTAGTGGTCCCGGAGGCGGTCCTGGAGGCGGTGGCCCCAGCGGCGGTCGCGGTGGCGGCGGTGGACTTGGCCCCGGCGGGCTCAGTGGCAG
>PKXI01000081.1 GCA_003133425.1 Acidobacteriaceae bacterium | reverse complement strand
CCATCCTGCCCGAGTCCGAGCGCCATCAGATATTGGCGGACTGGAACAACACCGCGGCTGAGTTCCCCAGCGACAAGTGCGTACATGAAATGTTCGAAGAGCAGGCGGCCAGAACTCCAGACACGGTGGCCGTGATCTTCGAGGACAAGACGCTCTCTTATGCCGAGTTGAACCGAAGGGCAAACCAGCTGGCGCATTACCTGCGAAAGCTGGGAGTAAAGCCCGACGCGCGGGTGGCTATCTGCGTCCAACGCGGCTTGGAAATGGTGGTAGCCCTGTTGGCCGTCCTCAAAGCAGGCGGTGCCTACGTTCCACTCGATCCGGCATATCCTGTCGATCGGCTCCACTTCATGCTTGAGGATTCCGAACCGGTTGCCTTGCTAATACAAGACGATCTCCGCGGGCTGTTCTCCGGCACCGCCAACCAGATTCCGGTTGTTAGCCTGACGGATCCTGCCGCGTGGAGCAGATTCCCGAACACCAATCCTGATCTACAAAGCATAGGGGTGGCCCCTCAGCATCTGGCCTATGTCATCTATACGTCCGGCTCTACGGGGAAGCCGAAAGGTGTTCTGGTTGAACATGCAAATGTCGCGCGGCTGTTCTCTGCCACCGACGCGTGGTTCCACTTTGACGAAAGCGACGTCTGGACGCTTTTCCACTCTTATGCGTTCGACTTCTCCGTATGGGAGATTTGGGGAGCCCTTCTTTATGGCGGCCGTCTGGTTGTTGTTCCTAAGGATACGGCCCGATCGGCAAGCGACTTTTACAAACTGATCTGCCGGGAAAAGGTTACTGTGCTTAACCAGACACCCAGCGCTTTCCGGCAACTGATTGCAGCGCAAGGCACAAGCACCGACTCCCATCGTTTGCGGTATGTGATCTTCGGCGGAGAAGCTCTCGAAGTTGCAACATTGAAACCGTGGTATGAGCAAAATCGCGGAATGCAAACCCAACTCATCAACATGTACGGTATTACCGAAACAACCGTCCATGTAACTTACCGACCGCTAAGTTACGTCGATACGCAGCGGCATGGATCGAGTCCAATTGGCGGAGCCATTCCAGATCTTACGATCTATATCCTCGATGCGTATGGTCAGCCCGTTCCGATTGGTGTAACAGGCGAACTGTACGTCGGCGGGGCGGGAGTGGCGCGGGGATATCTAAACCGGCCAGAACTGACGGCAGGGCGGTTCCTCGCAGATCCGTTCAATTCCAAACCGGGAGCGCGGATGTACCGAACTGGGGATCTGGGCCGGTGGCTGTCTGACGGCAGCATCGAATATCTCGGGCGCAACGATTTCCAGGTAAAGATCCGCGGATTTCGCATCGAGTTGGGAGAAATCGAGACGCGGTTAGCGGGATATCCCGGAGTGGGTGAAGCAGTCGTGATTGCCCGCGAAGATACTCCCGGCGACAAGCGACTGGTCGCATATTACACTACCCCCTCCATAGCCGAATCAAAACAGGGCACCATCAGCGCGGAGCAGTTTCGAGCACACCTGCTGGAAAACTTGCCCGAGTATATGGTTCCGGCAGCCTATGTGCACATGCAGTCTCTACCGCTCACAAACAACGGCAAGCTCGACCGCAAGGCGTTACCGGTACCAGAGATCGATTCTTACTCCACGCGCGGCTACGAGCCTCCGCAAGGTGAAACGGAAATCAAGTTGGCCGCCATCTGGGCGGACCTTCTGAAGCTGGACCGCGTCGGACGACATGATGATTTCTTCGATCTTGGCGGTCATTCACTTTTAGCTGTGCAACTGATATTGCGATTGCAGAAGTCCACTCCAGGCGAGTCAGTACCCCTGACAGCTCTGCTGGAAGCCCCGACTGTGGAGCGCCTTGCTGTTTGGCTACAGAACCACGAATCGAAGGAGCAAGAAGTCCTCGTTCAGATCCGTCCTGGGAGTTCCGCGCGGGCGCCTTTCTTCTGCGCCCACGCATCCGACGGCGCTGCGATTGGCATGAGGCCTCTCGCAATGGCGATGGATGCGGATACTCCATTTTACTGCCTTCAGGCTAAGGGGCTCGACGGCTCCGCTCCCTTTGAGTCTATTGAGGAAACCGCGCGATATTACCTTCGTGAGATCCGCAAAGTGCAACCTCATGGTCCTTACCATTTAGGCGGATACTGCTACGGCGGCCTCGTAGCCTTCGAAATGGCTCGCACGCTCGAACAGTTGGGCGAGAGTGTTGCAACGCTTGTTTTGATCGATACCTACAATCCAGCGTACCTTCGATTCAAGGCAACAGGCGAAATATTGCGCCGTCTTTTCAGGTTCTATATCCGGCGCGTCGGACTCCATTCGTCCAAATTATATTCAATGGGCCCAGGTGTATGGTTTGGCTATTCCGCTGGCCGCGTTCGAGCGATGCTGGTTCACTTCAAGCGCTTCATTAAGAAGACGCGCAAAAACAACCCAACTCCGGCCCAGGTTGATCTCAATCCCATCGCTCGCACGCGATTTGAAGAAATCCTGGAACGCCTCAAACAGATCGGCCCCGTTGTTTCGGGGAAATATGAACCTAAACCCTACGGTGGCGGAGCGCTGATAATTCGGGTTAGCGAACGCAACGATGACCCCTGGGAGGATTACTACCTGGGCTGGAAGCAACTCATGCATGGTCCGCTGGCGAGTTTCGAAATTGAAACCACGCACGAGGACATCTTACGTGAACCGGCCGTGCAGATCTTGGCCGATTTGATCGAGGCCAAGCTCCGGGAATCGCTCGTCAAGACAGAAGAGGAATCTGCTCTTTACGCTTCGGTCCATTAGGCAAGGCTAGAGCGGTTTCGATTCACGTGTTGCCATCTGAAGATCATGCGAGGTGGCATTTTCT
>PKXI01000345.1 GCA_003133425.1 Acidobacteriaceae bacterium | reverse complement strand
CGAGAACTTGTCACTCTCCAGAGTGTACATAACGCAAGATTTGACAACGTCGGACGACAGAAGGGGAAGTCAACGCTTCAGGACTAGTGTCCCCATCACCGTTTTCGTAGGAGACAGCGAGATTCCCGGCTATACTCGGGACCTGAGCAATCGGGGAGTGTATTTCTATTTAGACTTGGCCGATAGCGCACAGATTGATGGCAATGTTGAGTTTCTGGTCGAATTTCCTGCGGAGATTACGCTTTCAGCCAGTTGCCGAATTCGATCCCGGGGCAGAGTGGTCCGCAAGGAAAGGACTTCGAGGAATTTTGCGGAGATAGGGATGGCCACGGAGATTCTAAATTATTCGATTCTCGGGGAGGCTATCTCCCCCGCTTAGAAAACTGCCGAATGATTCGTAGCCTCATGCACCTACCTACGACAATTTGACCGACTAGACTGCTTCACCCGCGAACATGGCCTCAAAGATCATTGAGAAACGGACGGATTAAGCTCACGGCACCAGAACACCGGCCGTTTTTTGACGGTCCACGAGCGTTGTTACCTGTTATGTCGTCGACGCTTCCAGAAGCCTGACCGGTGCCAGCTAGAGGTTCAGGGAAGTCCCAAATTCAGATTGGAGACGGGTTGCCGGTCAACCGACCGGAACTACGTCGAAGACCGCGGGAAACGATTCTAGCCCTACTATTCTCGTATCCGCAATGCGCTCGGCTGTATCAAGAAAACACTCGAAAACGCGTCGTCGGCGAGATCAGATGCTGGATAATTGTAGCCACGATCTTCTAGAAGGTTGGATCCATGGCGACCGAAGAGCCGGCTGTTGTCGAACCCACGCATTCCGGGCCTGACGCTGGTAAGGTTGTCGACCTTATCGTGAAGGCTACAGTCGTTCTGGCGGCGATCCTTTATGGCTTCGGCTTCCTCGTCATCTCTTTCCACCAATATAGCTATGGACTTACGGAGATGAATCTCCTCCGCCCGAAGGTGCTCGCCGCGGGAATCTGGTTCCTCTGCTTCACCGCGGTACCTTTTGTGCTCGTCCTGGAGGCAAGGACAATCAAATCCTCATCGCCTGAACTTGAGAACTGGCTGCGCAGGCGCAGCACAGCCTTCTACTTCGATGCGGTGTCGTGCTTTTGGCTCGGAGTGATATTTGCTGGTAGCGTCTTCGACTTCCAAACGGCGACGGGGCCACCGCGCCCTTCGACGGGCACAATCATCATCGTAATGATGGTCTCCGGAGCCCTGGTCCTTGCAGACCGGTGGAGGCGTTTCCCGCATTGGCTAGCGGTGCTTGCTTCGCTTGCATTCGGTGGCCTACTGCTCCATTGCGGCATAAGAGACATGTTTTTCTTCCACGGCGAATCTGTGGCATCCGTAGCTCTGTGGTTCTTCGGAGTTAGCTTTTTTGCCTACTCAGAAATGAACGGCAGGTCCTGGAGATTTGGGATCGGCAATTGGAAGCAGAGCCTCGCATTGAGCATCACTGCAGTGGCCGGATTTGCGGGCCTTTACTATCCCCATATCAAACCGTCATGGGGCGGGGGAGCTCCCATTCCTGCAACCATCTACTTTGCCAAGGACTCGCTTGTATTGCCGGGTCGGAGCGTCTCGGCCAATATCCTCGATGAGGTAGATAGCGGCTTTTACATAATTGGGGGAAACGACAAAAAGGCAACGTTCATCCCGCGATGCGAAGTCGCCTTGGTCTACTACACCGACGATGCCTCTGGACCCTTCGTCCTAAAGACAAAGTAAGTTCGGCACCTTTGGAAGCAGGAATGGAGTTGTTCCGAACAGGAAATGCGAGCAGCGCCGGTCGGTTTCGACAAAACGCCCTGGGGTCCGGAAATGGAGTAATGCCAGGATCGTCGCCAATCCGGAAGTTGATATGGTGTGACCCTGTCAACATCTGCGAATTAGTGGGGCGTTTTTTGCTTTTGTCTTTTCGAGGACAGGATCAGCAGCAGCCGCGGCAGGTAATGGCGACGATTGATCAAGCTGATATTCGCGGGTCGGAACCGCATAATCATGATCCGTCGGGAGCTGCCTCTGACTACTAACGCGAGTCCGGCTGAGCCTGTCGCAAACTTCCGCCGAGGATTCTCCTTCGTGCTTGCTCCGGCTGCGGCTGATCCTGTCCTCGATTTGGATAACGTTGTTCATTGGTCGATTTGTTTTTGCTTTTTCCTTATTTGGAAAGTTTTTGCTTTTGTTCTTTCGGTTTCGGTCATGCCGCCAGTTGTTGCTTACAGGCCGCCTCGGCCTTAATGCCGATGGCCCAGATAAAGCCCAACAGTTCGCGTGCGACTGCCGTCATGGTCTTTCTCTGCTCCTTGCCTCGAGCCATCAGCGTCATGTAACGCTTGTGCAGGCGGTTCTGCGCTTTCCATGCAATCTCGGTGATTTCTGCGGGAACCCCTGCTTGTCGCTTACGCAACTTGGCCCCCACGCTCGGCCGGTGTCGATAGCTCCAGGCTGATTCGACGACGATTCGTCTCAGGTGTGCGTTACCTGACTTGGTAATGCCACCTCTTCGAACGCGCTCACCGCTGGAGTCTTCGCTGGGAAACACTCCGCTATACCCCATCAGCGCCCGCGCATTTTCGAATCGTGAAGAGATGTTGCCCAGCTCAGCAGCAATCGTGACTGCCGAGATATGAGCCACGCCGCGCAATGCCTGCAGGCCCTGGATCACTGCCTGCACTGGTGCTGGAGCCAGCTTGACCACCTCTAGAATCGACTGTTCCAGTCGCTTGACTCGTTCTCCCATGTGCTGCACTTCGTTCAGACAATCCAGCAGCGTCGCTTCCTGCGCCGGCTGCGTGTAGTGAATCTGATGAAGCCAGGCCAGGTAACGCTCCGTCCAGGCCTTCAGCCCCAGCGGAGGACGACGACCCGTGCGAAGCAGAAACTTGGTTAGCCGATGCCGCGCTCGCAGTTGATCCTGCTTGGCCGCCTCCCGCGCCCGGACAAGATCGCGTAACGCTTCTGAATCCTCATCGGGAACCCACACTGCGGTTAGATCACCGGAGCGGTGACTGCGAGCCAGCTTCAAAGCATCCCGCCGGTCGGTCTTTACCTTGTCCCCGGGCTTCTTCGGAACCAGCGACGGCGCCACCACATCGCACTCGACCCCCAACTGCGTCAGCTGCCAGTACAGTACGAAGCCCGTCGGGCCGGCCTCATAGCAGGCTCGCAAATGTTCCGGCGAACCAAGCTTGCGGATGAACTTGCGGATCGACTCTTCGCGGTTGGCGATCGTTCCCAGGCTGCGGACCTCGCCATCCGCTTCGGCTACTGCCACCGCTATCGTTTCGGCGTGGACATCCATACCCAAAAATCGTAACTTCTCTCTCATGACCGGTTCCCTCCGCTTGTGGCTCTGGACTAAGTTCGTCAAACAAACTCAGCCTAACCCACGACTAGCGCATCGAGCCGGTCACACCATAATGACTACTATTTCGTCGGCGTCTTGCGGAGTCACCGCCGGGTGTCTGAGGTCTCGACTTTGAGACCTGGGGCAGGACCCGGCCGCCGCTCTAGACCGGATCGCGGGTGAATTCGCCGTTGACGAGGCGCAGGATGCCGAGGGGATTTGCATTCTTCAATTCGTCTGGCAATGCGGCCTGGGGGAAATCCTGGTAGCAGACGGGGCGCGCAAAACGGTAGATGGCTTGCGTGCCGACGGAAGTTGCGCGGCTGTCGCTGGTGGCCGGATAGGGGCCGCCGTGCACCATGGCGTGACAGACTTCAACGCCTGTGGGATAGCCGTTGACGATGAGCCTGCCGGCTTTGCGTTCGAGAATGGCGATGAGATCTGCGGAGGCGGCAATGTCGGCGTCGGTTCCGTGCAATGTGGCTGTGAGCTGCCCTTCGAGCGAAGAGGCTAGCGTAAGCAACTCCTGGTGGTTGGCATAACGGATGACGAGCGCGCTGGGGCCAAAGATTTCCTTTGCGAGCTCCGGCTCGCGGAGCAGTTCGCTTGCGCTGATTTGAAACAGCGCCGGCGGTGCGTTGACGGAACCGGCGGGCTCCGGCGTGGCCAGACCGAGCACTTCGACTCCGCCAAGCTGCTGGCGCTCTGCCACCAGGGATTTGTAGCTCTTGTAGATGCCCTCGGTGAGCATGGGAGAGGCTGATGCCTGCTCGACGCGCGCCCTGAGGCCCGCGACCAACGCGTCGGCGTCTTCATCGTGAGGCAGGAAGACGAGGCCGGGCTTGGTGCAGAATTGACCGACGCCCAAGGTGAACGATCCGAACAGGCCCTCGGCGATTTGTGGCGCGCGCGTGCGCAACGCTTCAGGCAGCACGATGAATGGATTGGTGCTGCTCATCTCCATATAGCAGGGGATGGGCTCAGGGCGTGCCGCGGCGAGTTGCATCAAAGCGCGGCCAGCATACAACGATCCGGTGAAGCCGACCGCCTTGATGCTGGGATGCTCGACCAATGCCGAGCCAACGAGCGCGCCTGAACCGAAGATCAACGCGAAGGTGCCCGGAGGTAGACCGCACTCTTTCACGCTGTTGCAGATGACCTGGCCGACCATTTCGCTGGTGCCGGGATGCGCGGAATGGGCCTTGACGATGACGGGATTGCCGGCAGCGAAGGCCGAGGCTGTGTCTCCGCCGGCAACGGAAAAGGCGAGCGGAAAATTGCTGGAGCCGAAGACCGCAACCGGGCCGATGGGCCGCAGAACGGAACGGATATCGGCGCGGGGGAGCGGCTTGCGGTCTGGCTGCGCGGGATCGATGCGCGCCATGGCCCACGAGCCTTCTTCGACGACCTGCGCGAAGAGACGGAGCTGGTTGACGGTTCGGCCGACCTCGCCCTGGAGCCGCGGTTTGGGCAAGGCTGTTTCATGGTGCGCGCGCTCCACCAGATCCGCGGCGATGGATTCGATGCCCGCGGCGATGTGGCGCAAGAAGCCGGCTTTGTCCGCGCCAGGCAGCTTGCTGTAGGTCGCGAAGGCATCATCGGCCAGACGGGCCGCGGTGTCCACATCGTCTATGGAGACGGAATGATAGACGGGATCAAGACGAGTTCCAGCGGTCGGGTCGAATGCCTGGAATGCCGCTCCAGTTCCCTCACGGGGTTCGCCATTAAGAATTGATTGCCCAAGCAACATGATTGACTCCAGTTGGGAAGAAACTACGCCCACTTGACATTAGTTTACCGGGCTATATATTTCAAAGGGGCTCGCATATGAATGACGGGCCTCGAGAAGTGGAATAAAAATGAAAATCAGCAGGATTCGCACACGAGTTGCGCAATGGCGCGGAGAAACGACGCCGCTGCCGCCGCATTTTTGCACCAACCCCATGGACCTGCTTTCGCTGCCGCAGGCCTCGATGAAGACGTTCACCTTTCACGGCTGGTTGATTGTGGAGGTGGAAACGGACGATGGGCTGGTGGGCATTGGCAATGCCGCACTGGCTCCGCTGGTGACCAAGCAGGTGATCGATCAATATCTGACGCCGCTGCTGCTGGGGGCCAATCCGTGGGACATTGAATTCCTGTGGCAGCACATGTACCGCAACACCATGGCGTTCGGACGCAAAGGCATCGGCATGACGGCCATCAGCGCCGTCGATATAGCCCTGTGGGATCTGCTGGGCAAGGCGGCGAAACAGCCGGTATACCGGCTGCTGGGCGGGAGAACAAAGCAGCGCATTCCGGTGTACGCGAGCCGGCTGTACTCGACACCGCTGGATGAGCTTGCGGCGGAGGCCAGCAAATACAAGGCCGAAGGCTACAAGGCGATGAAGCTGAGGTTCGGGTGGGGTCCCACGGACGGCGCGGCGGGAATGCAGAAGAATGTGGACCTGGTGCGCACGGTGCGGCAGACTGTCGGCGACGGTATCGACGTGATGGCGGATGCATACATGGGCTGGACACTGGACTATGCCAAGCGCATGCTGCCGCTGCTGGAGCCGTTCAACCTGCGCTGGCTGGAAGAGCCGGTGATACCGGACGATGTGCGCGGCTATGCGGAACTGAAGGCGTATCGCAAAGTGCCCATTGCCGGCGGCGAGCACGAGTTCACGATTTACGGGTTCCGCGAGTTGCTGGAGATGCATGCGCTGGACTACATCCAGTTTGACACCAATCGCGTGGGGGGCATCAGCCAGGCACGCAAGATCTCGGCGCTGGCCGAGTCGTTTTCAGTGCCGGTGATTCCGCATGCGGGGCAGATGCATAATTTCCACGTGGTGATGGCGAGCCTGAACTCGCCGATGGCGGAGTTCTTTCCGCCGGTCGATGTGGAAGTGGGCAACGAGTTGTTCTGGTATATCTTCGACGGCGAACCGAAGCCGACGGACGGATTCATCGATCTCGACGACAACGTGCCGGGGTTGGGAATTACGATCAACGAAGATGGGTTGAAGAGATTTCAAGTTATCGAATAAAGAATACCCGGCGACTTTGATACCAGCCGAGGGCAGATAGGCTGGAGCAAAATTCGCCGGGTCGTTCAAAAACTGTTTGACATAGGAAGCGTCGGGTTTAGAGCCCGCGAGATTCAGGCGTATGGTGGTGGACCTTCAGGCCCGGGGCTAAAGCCCAATTGATTTTCCAGCCCAGTTCAGGGGCCTTAAGGCCCCTGCTCCTTCCGTTTTTAGCTGCATTCCTGCCCTCTTCAGGGGCCTTAAGGCCCCTGCTCCCTCTGTTTTTAGCTGCATTCCTGTGCACAAATACGCGAACGCCTTCGAGTGACAATCGAAAGTCAGCTCATTGCACCGGTGTGATGTCCCAGCGCGAGCCGGTGATTCCGGAGTAGACGAGATCGAAGTTTTCTCCCGACTTGTTTACGGCGAAGCTCTTACTATCGGCAGTTACCGCAACTTTCAGTCCGGGCATGTCCCAGGCGGTCGCGGTGAGCTTCGACTGATCGAGATCCCTGGCGTGAATTCGGATGCGAATGGTTCCCTTCGCCGAGATTGTGATTCCATGCGGATCGGCGGTTGCATCGATCATGGGCGCCTCATACAGTTGCACCCAGCCAATTTCCCCTGAAGGTGTACGCCACTGGATGGTGGCCGGATGGAACTGCGAACCGGGGCCTGCATCCTTGGTCTTGCTGGTTGCTTCGCCGCCAAAGATTACGTGTTTGCCGATCCAGGCCGTGGCGCTGCGCTCATCGGTGATCTTTCTGTTCACCAGGTGCTCGCCTTCAAACGTGGTCATCTTTTTGAAAGCATCGGCTGGAATTTTGGTGCCGAGAACTGCCAGGTGAGGAGCGAACCAGGCGTCGGCCACATGATCTGTGGTTCCCGTGATGGGGGGCAGCGGTGCGCTCTTCGCGTCCAGAGCGGTGCGCATCCAAACGCCGTCGACGCTTACGTAGCTCTCCATGTCCATGCCGTACGCGCGGTCGTATGGGCCGGAGATGTTGCGCAGTTCCGGTTGATAGAGGTTGGCGATATCGCGCCAGAGCCCGGCCTCCATCTCGCCGCCAATGTCGCGGATGCGAGGGGTCGATCCATAACTACGCCAGAGAGCCAGGCCGTAGAGATCGACGCCGCAGTAGGTAGGCGAGTTGTATTCAAAAAAAACGCCGTACTGCTTGTAGAGCTTGTAGACGCTCTCGGTCCAGTCGGCGGATTGCTGCTTCCAGTCAGCGCGCTTGTTGTGCGCGGCGGCAAAGTCCCACAAGGCACCGTACATCAGCGAGATGTTGCTGTACGAGGGCAGAAGCCTTTTCTCGGCGATCTCACCTTCGATACCGCGATCGATGGCGGCATACAACCGCTGCGCCAGCTCGGGCGGAATGCGGTCAGGATATTCGATCAGAATCATTTCGAATGTGGTTCCGATAAACACTCGCCAGTTGGGATCGAAGTTCCGCCACATCACGGCGTTTTCAGTTGGATCGGGCTCTTCCGGCGCGCGGCGGAATGTGCCGTACCACGGTGTGCCCGGCGTGAGGTACTGCTGCTTCAAAACCGCGTCGAGAATATCGGCGGCTCTTTGCCGGTCGCCTGCTCCATCGCGAACCAGGAGGCCGAGGGCATACCAGCTCGACTCGCGAACCGTGTGATAGGCAGACCTGGGCGACGCAGCACGTCCAAAGCCCGGACCCTTCACCATTTTCACGCTGTCGTCATAGAAGCCGTCTTCCAATGCCATGGAGTCCTGAAACAGCGCGCGCGTATTCTTGTCCATCGTGGCCGGGCTGACGTGGTGCGGAGTGATGGCGCCATTCATTTTCAAGGCAAAGGTCAGCACGATTGCCAAGCCGATCAAATTCAGTTTTCTCATTGGATCTCCGTGTGAATGATTCCCAACGGTTCAGGCTTTAATAAAAGGAAATAGTTTCAAGTCTCAGACCACGCACATTTGCACTTTGGGATTTGTGCTGTCCCACCCTTTCGCCGAAAAAAAGCGAAAGGGTGGGGCACGGAGTTGGTACAAGAACAAGCGGTCAGAAACCCAGCGGACGACTTCCGCTCTATTGAAGAGAATTCAGGAGACACCGCTAGAAGTTGAACTTCACGGCAAACTCCATCGTGCGCGCCTGGTAGCTTGGCGTTCCCGAGATTGCAGTTACAGTACCTACGTTGGAGTTGGAGATGTTCGCATTCGGAGTGTTGAAATTGGGATGGTTGAAGATATTGAAGGAGTCGGCACGGAGCTGGACGTTGTAATGGTCGCCCCAGGCAATGTTCTTCTTCAGGTTCATATCCCAAGACTGGAACCGCGGCCCGTAAAGCATGTCGTAGCCGCTGGTGCCATAGACGCCGCCGGCTCTGCCGAGTGAATCGGTCGGAGCGGTGAAGGCCGCCGGATTGAACCACTGAGCCTTGGTCTTCGTGGCCGGATACAGCGCCGCGCCCGCAACACGGTTTGGACGGCCGCTGACCGCACCGGGGTAGACATTTGTGGGGGCCGTATAGGACAACGAGAATGGCTGGCCGCTCTGCGCGTTGACAACTCCGGAAATCTCCCACCCTGCGACGATCTTGTTGGTGAACGAACCGGCGTTGGCGAAGAGAAGATGCCCCTTGCCCATCGGGAGCCCGTAGGAGTAGCTGAGCTGCAGCACATTCGGGGTGACACCGCCAATGTTGCCGTATGAATCCTGCGGGTACTTGCCCGAGGGATCTTCAAGGTTCTCAGTACCCAGAATGCGCGTCCACTGATACTCCGCGCCAAAGGCTATGCCCTGCGTGTACTGCTTGTGCACACCCACCTGCAGCGAATTCATGTTGCTGTGGAAGAGCGGGTCGACGGCGTAGTTGATGGTACCCAAGACTGGGAAGGGCGACTGGGCTGCCGCTGACTTGGTGATGTCGAACGGATCCGCGTAGTTGAGGTTTGGCGCAAATGTTCCATTGCCGCTGGCGTTGTTCTGCTTCAGGTTGTGCTGGCCTACGTAGCCAACGCGCATGCTCAGACTCTTGGGGAACTGGTGTTCAAGCGTCAGGTTGTACTGCTCGGTGTAGGGCGTCACGAGCGGATGCTCGGCGTTGGCGCCCGGACGACCGCCGGCCGAGCCGCTGCCTGTGAAGGGCGCGCTCATGGTGAAGGTTGAACCTGCCGAATAGGTTGGCGTGTTGGTGAAGCTGAGGCTGGCCAGGAAGGGCACGTTGCCGAACATGGCGCCCATATAGGAGGCAGGCAGCAGGTTGAAATAGATGCCGAAGGCACCACGCAGCACGGTGTTCCTCTCCAACTGATAGGCAAAGCCCAGACGCGGTGCGAAGTTCTTGCTGGGACGTCCCAGGAAGGAGAACGGGTTGGTCGAAATTCCAGCCGACGACGAAAGCGTAACAAGGTTGTTGGCTTGCAGCAGCGCCAGGTATTGCGGGATGACGGCCGACGGATACGAATTTCCAAAGACGACAACCTTGTTCATCGAGGGAACCCAGAGTGAGTTCTGGTTATACGGGCCGGGAGAAAACCACTGCAGGTCGTAGCGGATGCCAGCGTTGATGGTCAGCTTCGGCACCGGCTTCCAGTCGTCCTGGATATAACCGGCCCACTGGCTGGAGATGTTGCGGGTAGCCAGGAAGGCGGGAGTGGCCTGCCCGGTAGTGGTTGGTAGGCCAAGCAGGAAATCCGAAAATCCAAAGCCGGTGTACTGGGTCGTGAAGGCAAAGGATCCCCTCTGTGGAGCTTGCGCCCCGATGTTCCAGTGATTGTCGTAGAGGTAGGAACCGCCGAACTTGAGCGTGTGCCGAGCCAGCACCTTAGTGATGGAAGTATTGATCTGTCCGACCTGTTCCAGATCTTTCGAGCCAGCTTCGCTGATCGATTGGATACCGCCGGTGATCGTAATTTGCGGTGCGCCCTCGATCAACTGGGGGCTCAGGCCGGGAATGATCGACTCCCACTTGGTGTTCACGTTCTGCGGAGTGCGGTAGATGGGCAGGTGGAAGAAGTCCCCGTTGATGTCCATCACGAGAGTGGGCGAGAAGGTGTGTGTGTAGCCGAGGATGAACTGCGAGTTGTGCTCACCGTCACCGGAGACGCCGCCCTGCAGGCTGTCTGGGCCGACAGTCACGTTGGGACCGTAGAAAGCGCGAAGCCAGGTGAAGCGAATGCTGTTGTTGTCGTTGAAACGGTGATCGGCGCGCAGAGAAATGCGCTCAACGTCGCTGTTGTAGGGCACGTTCTCGAAGGTGTTGGTGCCGATTCCGCTGGTCGTCGGGATGGGCATTAGCTTGTTCATCAGGGCCAGAGAGACCGAGTTCAGACGGCCGGTTGGAATTGTGTTGTTGCTGAACGGCAATCCGGTCGTCGGATCCTTGATTGTCGTGCTGATCTCTGTAAAGACGCCGGTGCGCTCCAGGGCCGTGGGCTGCTGGGTGGACTTGGGCGATGACTGCGTGAGCTTGAATCCCTCATAGGCAAAGAAGAAGAACGAGCGGTCCTTGCCGTTGTAGAGTTTCGGAATCAAGATAGGACCGGCGAGGTTGCCACAGTACTCGTTGCGCTCATAAGGCGGACGGGGCGTACTGCCGGAGAAATAGGACTTGGCCGAAGTACCCTTGGAACGGTTGAACTCAAACAGTTCGCCATGAAAGGCGTTGGTGCCGCTGGCCGAAACGACGATCACCTGTGTGGGCTCATTGAACTCCGCCGCCGCCCCGTTGGAGATCACCTTGAACTGCGAGAGGGCGTCGAGCGAGGGAATCTCGGGCTCGCCGCGCTGCAGGGTGACTTCCTTGTTGATGACGCCGTCGAAGGTTACGCCCAGGCCACCGTAGGAGTTACGGCTGCCGGTGCCGGCAGCGAAGGTGAGGCCGCGGGTGGCCATCTGGTCCTGCGCGCCCACGCCCTGCATGCCAGGGGCAAGGGCAATCAAGCCCATTACGCTCAAACGGCCGTTCAACGGAGTATTTTGAATCGCCTGCGCATCAATCACCTGGCCCACCGACGAATCTTCCGTTTGAATCACGGGACCGGTGCTGGTGACTTCAACAACTTCCTGTTGCGATCCAACTGTGAGTTGGGCATTGATCACCGCCGTCTGGTCCATCACCAGGACGATCCCGTTCTGCGTGCTCGACTTGAAGCCCGCTTTCTCCACCTTCACGCTATAGTTGCCGGGTTGCAGCAGCGTAACCGTGTAGGTGCCGGCTTCAGTGGTAGTGATGGTCTTTATGCCATTGGTATCAACCTGCCGAATGGTCACGATGGCACCGGGAACTACGGCACCGCTTGGATCGGTCACCGTGCCGGTGATTGCGCCGGTTGTGCCCTGTGCAGATAAACCGAGCGGTGTCACGAGGGCAATTAAGAGCATCAGGCTGGCAAAGAGGGCGGAATACCCTAAATTGCTCATAACCTGAACGATCCCCGGCATGCGGGGCTTTGCTGGCATCTCCAAAACAGTATTCATACTTTCTCCCTTTTCAATCCTTGTTGTTGACATGGGGTGGTTGACTTGGGGTTTGTTGCACTTTCCAGCAAGCTCAAAGTCTCGACCAGAACTTATCGCTTGAATCTTATAGTCCGTATGAAGGGTGCTGCACGGCAACACAATCGACAAGTCAATTTACAGTAAGGAGAAAATACCCTGCCTCCTCCCTTACAGCAAACTACTCGGCGGGCCACGCCAGATCAGGTTTTGATGACATTTCGAATAAAAGTTCTCCTCCGGAGGCGATCTCGGAGTGCTTGATCCAGTAGCGCTTCAAGGGGACACCATTCAGGGTGACTGAACGAATGTACTGCTTACCTTCCGACGCACCGGCGGCTCGAATATGAAGCTGTTTGCCGTTATCGAGCCGGATTACGGCATCATCGAACAGCGGCGTGCCGATCTCATAGACGAGAGTTCCGGGGGTCACTGGATAGAACCCCAGCGCGCTCATCACGAACCATGCCGACATCTGCCCTGCATCGTCGTTGCCGGCAAGACCGTCCGGGGTATCGGCGTATTGCTTCTCCATGACATCGCGGACGTGCTGCTGGGTCTTCCATGCTGCGCCTGCATTGTCATAGAGATAGGCGATGTGATGGCTGGGCTCATTGCCGTGATCGTAATAGCCGCCGGCAAACAGCGCATCCAGCTTGGCGATGAAGGCCTGGCGCCCTCCTACCAGGTCAATGAGGCCGGGCAGATCCTGCGGGACAAAGAACGTGTATTGGAAGGGCAGGCCTTCAGTGATGTAGCTGTATCGCTTGGCCGGATCGAAGGGCGAATCCCAGGAACCATCCTGATGCCGTCCGCGGGCAAACCCGGTCTTCGGATCGATGATGTTCCGGTAGTTCTGAGCGTGCTTGCTGAACAGTTCGGCATCCTCCGTATGTCCCAGTGCATTGGCAACTTCGGCGACGACCGAATCGTCGTAGGCATACTCCAGAGTGCGGGAAACTTGTTCGCCGGGGTGGACCGGGGTGCCATCACTTACCGGGTCCTCCAACGGAATGAACCCATACTTGAGGTAGGAATTCAGCCCGCGGCGCCCGCGACCGTCAACATAAAGGTCATGCGTTGCAGGCAATTCCGTCGCGTTTTGCCTCATCAGGCGATAGGCTTGCTCGATGTCAAATCCGCGAATCGCTTTGAACCAGGCGTCCGCAATTACCGTGACCGCATGGTCGCCCACCATCTCTGAGGTGTAGCTGTTCCAGGCGGGATAGATAGGCAAGAAGCCGCCCTGTTCTCCTTTGGCGATCAATGACTTGACCATGTCTCGCTCGCGATTTGGATCGAGGATTGTCAGCATCGGATGGAGCGCGCGGAAAGTGTCCCAGAGGGAGAAATCGCAGTAATAGGTGAAGCCTTTGGCGATTTCGATCCGCCCTTCGCCGGCGAATCCGGGATAGGAACCGTCGACGTCGCTGAAGACACGCGGAAGCTGCATGGAGTGGTACAGGGCTGAATAGAGAATGTGCTTTTGAGGCGTTGTGGCCCGAACCTGAATCTTGCTCAGGGCCATGTTCCAGTCGGCCCTGGTCTGTTCTACGACTCGCTGAAAGTTCCAGCCGGGAATTTCGGACACAAGATTGCGCCGCGCCTCCTCAATGCTGGTAAAGGAGCTTCCGATCTTCGCCTGAACGGTCTCGCCGGGCTTCAAATCAAAGGAAACATAGGCCCCCGGAGGGCCATCGGCACCCTGCTGGCTCAACGAGGCTGGCTGATTCTGCTGGCCAGCCCAGGTGCCTCCCACTTTAAAGGGGTGATCGAATTGCACTACAAAATAGCCGTTGAAGCCGGCCAGCTTTCCGCTGCCTGCATACAGTCGCCGAACGGGATTGACCACCGTGATTTCATTCTTTTCCGGATCAATTTTTACGGCGCCTTCGCCTTTGGCAGAGTTGCATTCGACCAGAATCCACGACTTTTCGGCGCGATCGAAGCGAAAGCGCATGATTCCCGCGCGGGAGGTGGCGGCCATCTCCGTCTGGATTCCGTAGTCGCTGAGAGTTACTTCGTACCGGAAGGGGGTTGCCTTTTCCGTTGCCCGGCTGAAGGCTGAGGAGCGTTCGCCAGCTCCCAGCTTCAACTGGCCGCTCTCCGGCATCAGGGTCATGCTGCCGTAATCCTGTGTGCACGAACCACTTAAGAAGTGGCTGCCGCGAAATCCCTGGATACGGGCATCGGCGTAATAGTAGGGAGCGATGCACTTCACATTCCCTTCGCGGGTCTGCGGCGTCCATTGCGTCATGGCAAAGGGGGGAGCGGTGGAAAGGAACGTCTGCCCCTGGCTGGCGGTCCCGATGTACTCGTTCACCCAATCGACGGCCTGGGTTTGGGCAATGGCAGGGATACGGGCAAGAGAAATGCTCAGGAGGCACACGAACACAGAAGTACGCATAAGGGTGATTTAGTGTGAAGGTCCGCTCCAGCGATCTGCAAGTGATTTATCTGTAAGACTTGAACTCTTCTTACTGTAAGAAGATCGATTCGCGCCGTTTTCCATTGTGCTTGCCCGCGAATCCATGTGCATGGTAACTTCGACACTACAGGGGCTAAATGAATAAGCCTTTATTAGAGTCGGCTCTGCCTGAAAAGGAGCTTCCTTACTCCGAGGCGTGCTGGGCTCTCGTTGAGCGCATCGTTGCGAGCCCGCAATTGAAGCGTGCGGCCCGGTTGCGAGAATTCCTGCTCTATGTGGGCCAACGTTCGATAAAGGATGGTCTGGACCAGGTTCACGAACAGGAAATCGGTTCCAACGTCTTTGGGCGACCTGCGGATTACGACACCAGTCTGGACAACATAGTCCGGGTGAACGCGTCGGAACTGCGCAAGCGCATTGAAGACTACTTTGAATCAGACGGGGCAGCCGAACCCCTGATCATGGAAGTTCCGCGCGGCAGCTACAAGCCGGTTTTCAGGCAACGCGCCATTGAACCCACCAAGAAAACAGAACCCAGAGTCGTGGCGGCCACAGGCGCACCTCATGCTCTTGAACTGCCTGAGAAACCTCTGGCGGCACCAAAAAGGACAGAGCGACTACTGCTGATGATTGCCGGATTTCTGATAGTGGCCCTGGCGGCAGGCTGCTTTGTTTTATGGACTGAGAACGTTGCCCTGCAACGATCGCTCAACCCATGGCAAAGTACTCCGGTGGTTGGCTCGTTCTGGTCGGGGATTCTGGGCGCACGGCAGAATACCGACATCATTCTGGCCGATACTTCATTCGCGCTGATCGAGGACATTACCAAAAGATCGATACCCCTGAGCGAATACCTGAACCGCAATTACATCGGCAAGATTCAGTCTCCGAGTCTAAGCCAGGACCGGCGTGCCGACCTGGGCATGATTGCACAAAGGAATAACGGCAGCCTTGGAGATTTTCGCGCGGCGCAGCATATCCTGGCGCTTGATCCTCCGGGCAAGAACTTCCATATGTATTCATCGCGAGACTTCACGCCCGCGCTGGTAAAGCAGGATAACGTGATTTTGATTGGCGCGAGGAAATCAAACCCCTGGGTGGATCTGTTTGAGGGCAGCCTGAACTTTACCACGGAGTACGATTCCAACCGGTCGATCGATTACATCAGGAACAAGGCGCCTGCGGCAGGCGAACAGGACATTTATGCCCCGGCCCCATCCCCTTCGACTGGCGGATACTGTGTGGTGGCATATCTACCCAACCCTCAACAGCCCGGAAAGGTCCTTATTCTCGCGGGGACTGATTCAGCCGCCACTGAAGGTGCGGGAGACTTTCTAACCTCGGAAGATCAGTTGTCGCGCTTCCAAAAGCTGCTGCATGTGACCACGCTTCCCTATTTTGAAGTGGTGCTGAAGACATCGAATTTGAATGGCACGCCGATCGACTCGAAGATCGTTGCATACCGAACCTATCCCGGCTCGCATTAAGGCAGGGTTCGCAGTTGGACAGTGTGGAGCTATTGTCCCACCAATGAGCTTGCCTTAGTCCTCCCCAACAGGCGAAAGTAAACACAGTATGGTTCAGGCATTTCGCTCGACACGTGTACTGACCTCGAACGGTCTCGCACCGGCAACCTTGCTGGTGGAGCAAGGACGCATTACTGCAGTCGCGGGATGGGGCGAAGTGCCGCCGGCGAACAAGCTGCGCGACTTTGGCGATTCTGTGATTTTGCCTGGCCTGGTGGACTCGCACGTGCACATCAACGAGCCTGGCCGGACAGAGTGGGAGGGCTTTCACACGGCGACGCAGGCTGCGGCCGCGGGTGGCGTAACTACGCTGGTGGATATGCCGCTCAATTGTGCTCCCGAGACCATCGATCTACATGCACTGAAGGCCAAACGTAATGCCGCACGGGGACAGGCGTGGGTAGACTGGGCCACCTGGGGCGGCGTGGTGCGCGGCAACACCGACGCGCTGTTGTCGCTGGTCGACGCGGGAGTGCCGGGATTCAAATGCTTTCTGATTGACTCCGGAATCGACGGTTTTGCGTGGGTAGATGAAGCCGACCTGCGGCTGGCGCTCGATCGTCTGCGCGGCAGCGGGTTACCTCTGCTGGTCCACGCCGAGTTGGCCGGGCCGGTGAACGCGGCTACGCAAGAGCTGTACGCTACGAATGCGGATTGGCGCAAATACTCGACCTATTTGCCTTCGCGGCCGGATGCCGCGGAGATGGATGCGATCGCGATGCTGATCCGCCTGGCCGAAGAGTTCGACACGCCTATCCATATAGTGCATTTGGCCAGCGCACAGGCTCTGCCATTGTTAGCGGCGGCGCGCAAGCAGGGCTTGCCGATTACCGTGGAGACATGTGTGCACTACCTGTGGTTCGCCGCAGAGGAAATTCCCGATGGAGCGACGGAGTTTAAATGCGCACCACCGATCCGGAATGCTGAGAATCGTGCGGCATTATGGGCTGCGCTTAACGAAGGCTTGATCGACATGGTGACGACTGACCACTCACCGTGTCCGCCGGCAATGAAGGGGCGTGAAGAAGGCCGCTGGGATCTTGCCTGGGGCGGAATCGCTAGCCTGGGCCTGGCACTCCCGGTGCTATGGACGGCAATGGCCCGGCGCGGAATTGGAATAGAAAAGCTTGGCCAGTGGATGGCGGCTGCACCGGCGGGGCTCGCCGGCTTGACGGGACGAAAGGGCACGCTGGCCGCCGGCGCGGCCGCGGATTTTGTGGTCTTCAATCCAGACGCAGAATGGACTGTGACCGAAAAGCACCTGCATTTTCGCCACAAGCTCTCACCCTACCTGAGCGCGAAGTTGCAGGGGCAGGTATTGGAGACCTGGCTGCGCGGAGAGCAGGTATACGATGCAAATCACTTCGTTGGCATCGCGCGTGGCAGAGAGCTGGTGCGCTCATGAGAGATAGAGCCCAGCGCGTAATTGCAGAATGCAGCCGGATTGCCGCGATGAGCGAAGAGCCGGGACGCATCACGCGGCGGTTTCTCACCGCTCCGGTGCGCGAGGTTCACGCCCATCTGCGCGGATATATGGAAGCGATGGGCATGACTGTCCAAGTGGATGCGGTGGGAAATCTGCGCGGGCTCTGGCAACCGACAGGCGCGAGCAGCCAACGGCTCTTGATGGGTTCGCACACCGATACCGTTCCAAATGCTGGCGCATACGACGGCGTTTTGGGCGTGGTGATGGCGCTCGAATGGGTTCAGATTGCAAAAGAGCTGAAGTTGCAGCTGGCCATCGAGGTAATTGCCTTCTCTGATGAAGAGGGTGTGCGCTTCGGAGTTCCTTTTATCGGGAGCCGCGCGGTTGCGGGGCGCTTCGACAAGGCTCTGCTCGCCCGCAAAGATTCTGAGGGCATCACAATGGAAGCGGCGATTCGCGGATTTGGGCTCGACCCCAACCGGGTTGGCGAGGCCGCGTTGGATGGGAGCGCACTTGGCTTTGTTGAGATTCATATCGAGCAAGGGCCGGTGCTGGAGGCCGAAGGGCTAAGCGTCGCTGTGGTCACTGGAATTGTGGGCCAGACGCGGCTGACAGTTGAATTCATTGGCCACGCCAACCATGCCGGCGCAACGCCGATGCGACTGCGCCACGATGCGCTTGCCGCAGCCGCCGAATGGATCACTCAGGTAGAGTCGCTTGCGCTGAGCACCGATGGGCTGGTCGCCACGGTAGGCAAGGTGGCAGTCGAACCTAATGCGGCGAACGTGGTTCCGGGATCGGTGGTGGTGAGTCTTGATTTGCGACACGCGCACGATCCGAGCCGGGCATCCGCTGTGAAGAAACTGATTGACTGTGCAAATGCCATTGCAGATCGCCGCGGGCTGGCCTTGCAGTGTACAGGCCAGTTGGATCAGCCGGCCGTGCCAATGGACGAACGGCTGACATCGTTTCTCGCCGATGCAATTGAAGCGGCCGGAATGCCGGTGAAGCACCTGCCCAGTGGGGCCGGCCATGACGCCATGGTGATGGCCGCCCGCGTTCCCACTGCGATGCTTTTTCTGCGCAGCCCCGGCGGTCTCAGCCACCATCCCGCCGAAGCCGTGCTTGAGGAAGACGTAGAGGCCGCGCTACATGTGGGCAGCAAATTTCTTGAGCGGTTGGCCGCGGTAATTCGTTAGAATCGAACAACGCAATTCCCTGCGAGGTCACGAATGCACCACCTCGGATTGACACGAAGCAGCCTGAAGCACGATCACCTGCTTCAGACACCGGACACATTCATCCGCACGCCACTTCCCGGTGCAGAAGGCGTGGAGTTTGTTGTCCATGCCGGGCCGCAACTGGGCGCGCGCTTTACTCAGATGACTGCGGAGTTCGCGGCGGGGGGGTCGCTTGGACCCGCGCCGGCACAGCGCTTTCTGTATGTCATCGAGGGCAAGCTGGAGTTGAAGGCCGGTAGCAAAACTCACCTTCTCTCCCCCGGTGGCTTTGCTTTTCTGCCCCAGGGGACGCCGCACACGGTGAGCGCGCTGGCTGCTTCGCGTGCTGCAGTCATCGAGAAGGCCTATGAGACGCAACCGGGCGCAGCGGCTCCGGAAATGGTGGTGGGTAACGAAGGCGACATCACACCCGTGGCGCTGATGGGCGATGAAGCATTGCGCGTTCGCTCCCTGATGCCTGACGGGCCACCTTACGACTTCGCCGTAAATACCATGACCTACGATCCCGGCGCGGCGCTCAGCATGGTGGAGATTCACGTGATGGAGCATGGCCTGCTGATGCTTGAAGGCGGCGGCATCTACAGGCTCGGCGACGCATGGTATCCGGTCGAGGCCGGCGATTTTATCTGGATGGGGCCCTACTGTCCGCAATGGTTTGGCGCGCTGGGCAAGCGTCCGGCAAAGTACCTGATCTACAAAGACTGGCGCAGACATCCACTGGGAGCGTGATCGATGAGTACTCGACCGCAACTGACGATTGACGGACTTATTCTGGAGCTGTTGTCTTTGGGGCAAATCTCAGAGGCCGAACCTCCGGTGGTGACGCGCGTGGTTTTCAGCGAAGCTGATTTGCGTGCGCGCGGTTACGTAAAGAGCCTGTGCGCACGCGCTGGACTGACGGTTCACGAAGATGCGATCGGAAATACCTTCGCCCGCTGGCAGGGCAGCGATCCTGACCTTGCGCCTGTGGGCACCGGCTCGCACATCGATGCGATTCCCAACGCGGGCTTGTATGACGGATGCGTGGGCGTGTTGGGCGGCCTCGAAGCGATTCGCGTTTTGCAGAAACTTGGCTACAAACCGAGGCGATCGATCGAACTGGTTATCTTCACTTCTGAAGAGCCGACTCGGTTCGGTATCGGTTGCCTGGGCAGCCGCATGATGGCCAACGTTATTACTCCGAAGCAGGCGCTTGCACTGCGCGATAAAGAGGGACGCGGACTGGAGGAGTTGCGCGCCCTGGCAGGGTTTACAGGCCCACTTGAGTCCGTCATGCTGCCGAAGGGGCGCTTTCATCAGTTCGTCGAGCTGCATATTGAACAGGGTCCACTGCTCGAAGAGGAAGGGATCGATCTTGGCCTGGTTACACATATTGCGGCGCCGGCCAGTTTGCGCATTCTCATCGAAGGCGAGGGCGGACATGCCGGCGCAAGATTGATGCCTGGGCGAAAGGATGCGCTGGCGGCTGCGGCAGAGCTGATTCTGGCACTGGAAGCGGCGGCGAAAGCTACGGGCGTAATCGACACTGTGGGCACCGTGGGAGTTTGCGAAGTATTTCCCGGCGCGGTTAACAGCATCCCCTCGCGCGTTCGCCTGGAGACGGACGTTCGCGACATAGATGGTGCGCGACGTGACAGCGTGCTCGACACACTGCGCCGCGCCTGCTCCGATGTTGCTGCCAGCCGGGGCGTGACCATCACTACGGAGTTAGTGAATGCCGACCCGCCAGCCACCTGCGACCCGGAGATTGTTTCGACCATGGAGGCCGCTTCCTGCGAGGCGGGCAAGACGTACAAGAAGATGGTGAGCCGCGCTTATCATGACTCGCTCTTCATGGCCCGCATCGCGCCGGTGGCCATGCTTTTCATCCCTTGCCGCGGTGGAGTGAGCCACCGGCCTGACGAATACGCCTCCCCGGGGTGGATAGGCAGCGGCGTAAACGTGCTGGCGCGGACGCTAGTCAAGCTGGCTGAATAATATACCCGCTTTGAAACTTGGCCGCGACGTTGTATGCTATGCCTCAACCCGTAACGCATCACGGCTTTTCCATTCATGAACACGACCGCGAAAACCCGCATCGTTGGCGCTTCCGTCTCCCGCAAGGAAGGGGCGGACAAGTTGCTGGGCCGCGCGCGTTATGTGGACGACATCGTACGCGAAGGCNNGAGTTTGACCGCCGCATCGACTGGAGCGAGTTTACCGTTGTTACCGCCGCCGACATCCCCGGCGAAAATCATATCCAGCTGATTGTGGCCGACCAACCCTGCCTCGCTGACGGCCAGGTAAACCACTGCGATGAGGCGATACTGCTGCTGGCACACGCCGACAAACATAAGCTGCGCGAGGCAGTGGACGCTGTGCGCGTCGAGTACGATCCGCTGCCGCCGATCTTCACAATTGAAGAGAGCGAACGCCAGGATCAGATCGTGTGGGGTTCCAACAACCTGTTCAAGAGTTTCCTGCTGGAAAAGGGCGACGTCGACTCTGTGTGGGAGAGCGCTGCACACATTGTTGAAGGCGAGTATCGCACCGGCGCGCAGGAACACCTTTACATCGAGAACAACGGAATCATCGCAGAGTGGAGCGCGGAGAACGGCGTATCGGTGTGGGGATCGCTGCAATGCCCCTACTACGTGCATAAGACGCTGATCAAGATTTTCGATTTGCCCGACGACAAGGTGCGAGTAGTGCAGACCGAGACCGGCGGCGCGTTTGGCGGCAAGGAGGACTACCCTTCTACGCTCGCGTCTCACGCGGCTTTGCTGGCCATGAAGAGTGGGCATCCGGTCAAGATGGTTTACGACCGCATGGAGGACCTGGCCGCAACTACAAAGCGCCATCCGTCGCGCACGCGGCATCGCACCGCGCTCGACAAGGATGGAAAGCTGCTGGCGATGGATATAGAACTTGCGATGGATGGCGGGGCATACGCGACACTCTCTTCCACTGTGCTGTCGCGCGCCACTCTACACGCGCCTGGTCCTTATTCGTGCCCAAACGTGCGGGTGCGCGCAAACTCGTGGGCAACCAATACAGTTCCCTACGGGGCGTTTCGCGGATTCGGAGCGCCACAGGCCATCTTCGCGCTCGAGCGGCACATGGATGAGGTCGCTGCGGCACTGGGCATCGATCCTGTGGAATTTCGGCGGAGAAATTTTCTACACGACGGAGACACAACCGCAACAGAGCAGGTGATGCGCGAGCCGGTGATCATGGATCAGTTGCTCGAACGGGCTCTGCGGGAGAGCGACTATCATGCCAGGCGGGCACGGTTTGCGCGTGAGAATCCATCCAGTGCGGTCAAACGCGGCCTCGGCATTGCCTGCTTCTATCACGGCTCCGGTTTTACCGGCTCCGGTGAACGCATTTTGAATTCGCTTGCGGGACTGGATGTTACGCCTGAGAGAAAAGTGCGCGTGCTGGTGTCGAATACTGAATTCGGGCAGGGCACGAATACTGTGCTCACGCAAATCGCCGCCGAATCCATTGGCATCGATTACGAAGACATCATTATGGCGGCTGCGGATACTGGCATGGTGCCGAACAGCGGCCCCACTGTTGCGTCGCGCACGGTGATGGTGGTGGGCCGGCTGATTGAACGCGCCGGGGTGCAACTGGTTGAAATGCTCCGCGAGCATGCCGGCCTTGGCGCAAAGTTCACGCCTAAAGAATTCTTTGCGGCTTGCGAGCGCTATCGTACAGCAAAGGGTGAAGTCGCTTCACTCGTCCGCTACGAAGCACCGCCGGGTATCTTCTGGGACGATGAGAAATATCGCGGCGAGGCGTATCCCTCTTACGCGTGGTCCATTCACGTGGCGCAAGTGGCCGTGGATACGGTTACGTTTTCCGCTGAAGTGGAAGAGTTCTGGACGGTGCAGGAGGTGGGGCGAGTTCTCAATCCGGTGTTGGCGACAGGGCAAATCGAAGGAGGCATTGCACAGGGCATTGGCTATGCGCTCTACGAAAAAGTGGTCCTGCAGAACGGGCACATGGCCAACAACCAGATGACGAATTACATTATTCCAACCGCTGAAGATGTTCCACCGATCCACGTGTTCTTCGAAGAGATTCCGTTTCGGTATGGCGGTTATGGCGCAAAAGGCATCGGCGAACTACCTCACGACGGGCCCGCGCCCGCAATTGTGAACGCGATCAAAGACGCCACGGGCATCAGCTTCCATGCGATCCCTCTGCTGCCGGAGGATCTGTTCGCCGGTCTCGCCGCTCACCAGCAAGTCGAGGAGCAGGCAACCCTATGAGCACGTCCTGGCCTACAATTCATTTCACCATCAACGGCAAGAGTTGCGAAGTTCAAGCGCCGCCGATGAAGCGCCTGCTCGATGTGCTGCGAGAAGACCTTCATCTCACCGGCACCAAGGAAGGGTGCGGCGAAGGCGAGTGCGGCTCCTGCTCTGTGCGCATGAATGGTGAGTTGGTAAACAGTTGCCTGGTGCCAGTGTTGCAGGCCGAGGGCGCCGATGTTCAAACAGTTGAAGGCCTCGCAACGAATGGCAAACTTCATCCGATTCAGCAGGCGTTTCTTGATTGCGGTGGCGCGCAATGCGGCATCTGCACGCCGGGAATGTTGATGGCTACCGCGCAACTGATCGAGCGCAACCCTCACCCCAGCATGGCGGAGATTCGCGAGGGGCTTGCAGGCAATCTCTGCCGCTGCACCGGGTTCATGCGCATCTTTGAATCGGTGTTGGCCGCGGCCACGCAGGCCGATGAATCGGCTCCGAAGAAGGTTGATTATGCGCGGTAATGCGGAAGCTCACGAGGTGATTGCGCCCGGCAGTTTGACTGGGGTGCTTGAGCTGCTTGCATCTGCGCCAGGTGAGTGGACGCCCATTGCGGGAGGCACCGAGTTGATGGTGGCGTTTGCAGCGGGCAGGCTGGGCGCGCGCAAGCTTGTAAACCTTTGGGGCATTCCCGATCTGCGGTTTATCGACACCAGCGCAGACAGCATCATCATCGGCGCATGCACTACGTTTCTTGATCTGCGCGCACACGCTGGCCTGGCTGCGGAGCTGCCGCTGATTGCCAAATCGGCAAGCTGGATAGGATCCGTTGCGAACCAGAGCCGAGCAACTCTGGGAGGCAATCTTGTGAATGGGTCGCCGGCCGCGGACTCCTCGCCTGCGTTGCTGGTCTACGATGCGGAGATCGAGATGGTGTCGCGGCGCGGCAGACGGCGGATCTCGTACGCAGAATTCCACACTGGATATAAGCGCAATGCGATGGCCGCCGATGAACTGCTTTATGCAGTACATCTGCCGCGACGATTCGCCCACCATAGGCAGTACCTGCGCAAAGTGGGGACGAGGCGCGCAATGGCTATTTCAAAGGTCGCGATGGCTGCGACGGCGCTTCTTCAAGATCGTGTCGTAAGCGAGATTCGCCTGGCAGCGGCGAGTCTTGCACCGTTTCCGGCGCGCCTCTACAAAACGGAGACCGCTTTGCTCGGCCAGCCAGTTACGAGAGAGACGGTTCAGGCGGCGCGGCGCGCATTACTTGCCGAGGTGCAGCCGATCGACGACATCCGGTCTACCGCCGAGTACAGGAGGCGGGTCGCCGCGAATCTGATTGAAGAGTTTTTGCTTGAGCTTTCTGCTGAGGGCGAACCGCGATGAATGCGATTCTTACGGCCTGGAACAAAGCGGACGAGGCTACGGCATTCGATGCGATGATCGCGTGTTGCGGCGCGCGGCGCTGGGCTTCGGCGATGGTTGCGCTGCGCCCGATCGGCAGCGTGCTCGACCTGAGCGAAGCGGCAGACCGCGTGTGGGGCACGATGGAGGAGGCCGACTGGATGGAGGCCTTCGTATGCCATCCGCGCATCGGCGAGCGCAAGGCCGCGCACGCTGCGGCGAGGTCGGTTGCGTGGTCGAAGCAGGAGCAATCGTCTGCATCGGGCACGGCGGAGCAAGTGTTGGCGGAGATTGCCGAAGGAAATGCACGCTACGAAGAGCGCTACGGCTTTACCTATATCGTATGCGCCACAGGAAAGAGCGCGGAAGAGATGCTGACGATCCTCAAGCGCCGCTTGTTGAGCGACCGCGCGGCGGAATTAATCGAGGCGGCTGAACAGCAACGCCAGATCACACAGATGCGTCTGGGAAAGTGGCTAATTGAATGACTGGCCGAATGAATGCGATTACGACACACGTACTTGATGCCGTGCTGGGCAAGCCAGCCGCCGGCATTACAGTCCGGCTCGAAAAACGGGAACGTTTTCTGTGGAACGTAATTTCGTCCGGCGTCACGGACGTGGACGGACGTTGCCGCGATCTTGCGCCGGAAGCGAAGAAAGGCGTCTACAGGCTCACGTTTGAGACTCGGGCCTACCTGGCGCGCAATGGCCGCGAAAGTATTTATCCCGAGATTTCAATCACCTTTATCTGTAGCGGCAAGGAACACTACCACTTGCCGCTGCTGTTGAGCGACAACAGCTACACAACTTATCGAGGAAGCTGAGAGATGGCTAAGCTGGGTGGGAATCGCTACGGAAAATCGCGCGTGCGGCTATCGCGGATTACGCGTCACGGAGACCGGCACGACTTCAACGAGTGGAATGTGCGCGTGCTGCTGGAAGGCGATTTTGAATCCAGCTACACGGAAGCGGACAACAGCAAGGTGCTGCCAACCGACACCATGAAGAACACCGTGTATTATGTGGCTCGCGGCTCCAAGGCGGTGACTATCGAAGAATTTGCGATGGAGTTGGGCGACTATCTGCTCGCAAATAACGCGCAGGTCTCCGGGGTCAAGGTGGAGATTGAGGAGCGAAGCTGGGAAAGGATGGTCGTTGACGGTTCTCCGGAAGCAACTACCTTCAAACTCGGCGGGCCGGAGTTGCAGACAGTGCGAGCAGTGCGCGACCAGGGACGCGATTGGTCGATCTCATCGGGAGTGGATGGGATGACGATTCTCAAGACAACGAAGTCTGCGTTCACCGGATATATCAAGGACAAGCTGACCACGCTGAAGCCTGCTACGGACCGCATCTTCGGCACGCGGGCCACCGTGAAGTGGGATTACGCATCGGCCGCACAGAATTTTGCGCAGGTCCGTGCGCGCATTGTTGCCGCGCTGCTAAAGGAATTTGCCGCGCATAACAGCATGAGCGTGCAGCATACTTTGTTTGACATGGGCAAGGCTGCACTGGAAGCGGCGCCGGAGATTGCGCGCATTCACCTTACCATGCCCAACCTGCATCATCTGCTGGCAGACCTGAGCCCGTTCGGCCAGGACAATCCCAACCATATTTTCGTTCCGATCGACGAACCGCACGGATACATCGAGGCCACGATTGAACGATAAACGCTGGAACTGGTTGCAGAGAATGTGCAACCACTAAGAGAATTTCCCTCGGGGACTAAAGCCCCAAGTGTTACGCACCTGATGCGGCGTGGCTAAAGCCGCGCCCTTTCAAAACCCCATTTAAGCAACCAGGCCTAAGAACCAGCACGCGGCGCAACAAGACTATCTGAAGACAAAAACGGGCACGAAAGGCGGACTAATGACTGCTCCTTCGAACTCGACAGGTGAAGTGTACGTACAGGCTGGAGACGCAGAGAACTACGGTCTTCGTGCGGGCGCGCTGGGGCCTGTGGAGACGCTGGCGCAATCGGTATCGGCGATGGCGCCGAGCACTTCGCCGTCATTGACGATTCCGCTGGTCTTTGCGCTGGCCGGCAACGCTACATGGTTTGTTTATCTGATGGCCACTGGGGCCACTTTGTTGGTTGGCTTCTGTGTAAGCAGGTTTGCCCGCCTCTCCGCCTCGCCTGGATCTCTCTACACTTACACGGCGAGTACGCTTCCGCCATTCTTCGGTGTCACTGCGGCGTGGGCGCTGCTGCTGGCTTATCTTGGAACCGGCGCATCGGTGGCAGGCGGAGCGCTCTATTATGCAAACCTGTTTTCGCAGCAACTCTTTCACTCTGCGACACCGGCGCTTCCCTGCCTGGCGATTGTGTGTATGGTGGCTGGACTCATCGCTTATCGCGATGTGAAGCTCTCGGCCGAGCTGATGTTGTGGATTGAAGTGTTCTCGGTCAGTTTTATTCTGATTGTCCTGGCTGTGCTGGTGTTCCGTTTTGGATTCCAATTCGATTGGGATCAATTCAAGTTGAAGGGCGTGTCAATCTCCGCACTGGGACCGGCGCTTGTGCTTTCAATGTTCAGCTTCGTGGGCTTTGAAGCTGCCACCACGCTGGGCGGCGAGGCGCGTGAGCCGCTGAAGACCATTCCTCGCGCGGTGCTGCAGTGCGCGATTCTTGCCGGTTTCTTTTTTATGTTGTGTTCGTACAGCGAAGTTCTGGGCTTCCGAGGGCAGTCGTCGCAATTAAGCGATTCCACCAGCCCTCTGCACCTTCTGGCCACAAAAGCTGGTATATCTCCACTCGGAGTGGCCATCGATTTCGGAGCGATGGTAAGCATGTTTGCGTGCGTGCTGGCATGCGCAACGGCGGCCGCTCGCGTGCTGATGCGCATGGCCCACAGCGGGCTGTTGCCTGCTGCGCTTGAGCGCACCAATCAGCGGCACCACACTCCGGGAACCGCGGTTGCGGTGGCTGTGGTGCTGATGTTCAGCGCTACGGCTATCCTGGCGTTGTTTGGTGTTGAGGGTTCTGCAATGTACGACCTGATGGGATCACTGGCGGTCTTTGGCTTTCTCACTGTCTACGCACTGGTGGCGCTCGCACTGCCCTTCGCGCGCAGGGCACTGGGACAACATTCGCACGCGGTTGCAATCGTCAGCATTTTCACTGTAGTGGTAATGATCCTGATCGCGGTCTTTGACCTCAGGTCCTCATCCGATGCGGTTCATGCGCGAATTCCGTATATCTATCTTGGCTATATCGTCGCCGGAATTGGTTGGTATGGCCTGCGGCGCAAGAAGTCGGTTTCACTCGCTGATTGACGTTTTAAGGTTGCACGTCAGTGTCGGGTTGCAGCATGATCACGAGCACAAGGCCCACTACGGCGAAATTTCGGAAGGCTGCTTCCTGCCCATTCTACGTCTGTGACTGCCACATCAGAAACCATTCTCCGCCCACCGCGAGAAAAGCAACCAACCACATCATCAGGGAGAGCGTAAGCGCCACTACCGGCACTCGCTTCGCGATATTGAATTCGGCTGCCGGCAAGCGCAGGGCGCGGAGCAGCCGCACGACGCCCCACCAAAGAAGAGCAGCAGTCGCGATCTCCCAAGCAATGATGGATAGATAGAAGGCAAGGTGCCACGCCGGCGACGGCAGAGCACGCCACATTCCACGGTTGCCGGGGAAGGTCGTATCCATTGCCAGCACGTGGCGGACAAACTGGAAATTCGAATCGAAATCCGTCAGGTTGTTGAAAACAACCAGCGTATAAAACAGCGCGATGGCCGCCAACAGAAGCATCTTTGCGATACGCGAAGTCATGGGAGCAGCCTCACGAGAACTAACGCCCTGAGATATGAGCCGGTTGCGGCAAGCGCGGCGCCAATCCGCGTGGAATTGTCCGGCTCGTTGCTCATGCTAACCCGAGCATCCCTGAAGCCGGAAGAAGAATCTGCCGCGATCGAGAGCGCTCCCAGACTCCGGGAAAAGACGACTCGCTGATGAGAAATCTTTAGATGATCCTTATGCCTGAATCGATATGCTGCCTGTACTTGCAAATTTAGACTGAGTCGGCCACGACTCGTGCACCACTGATTTCTGATTTTCCTCTTCCTCACTTTTTTGCAGGGCCCCGGAAGTCCAGAATTCTCATTCTGTTGCGCGCTTCTCAGCATTTCAAAAAAACCGGGAAATCCCCACTTCGAGGTCAGCAAAATGAATTATTCCAAGCGTTTTCTCCCCTCTGCATCTTCCCGGTTGCTGGCGATCGCGGCAGCCGTTGCGCTGTGCTTCTCTTCCCTGCCGGCACAGCAGACGCTCGGCGGCATCACCGGCGAGGTTACAGACCCCACGGGCAGCGCGATTCCCAATGCCACCGTGACTGTGGTTGCCGAACAGACCTCACTGACGCGCACAGTTAAGTCGAATGCCACGGGCGCTTATACGTCTGTGAATCTTCCCATCGGCGCCTACACAATTACTTACACGGCCGATGGGTTTGAGGCGCAGAAGACGCAACACATTGCCGTCCAGGCCGACCGCACTGCGACCGTGAGCGCCGCTTTGAAGGTTGGCGAGGCCACGACAACCGTTGAAGTGGAAGCCACGCCGCTGATGAACGCAGTGGATACGACCAACGGCTACGTAATGGACACGGCACAGATTGATGCGGCGCCGCTGCCCACCGGGAGCTTTACGGGCCTGGCGACTCAGTCAACGGGCGTGAGCGCTGAACTCTCCGGCGGCACCGGAGCCAATTCAGGGCTGGGCAACGCGCCAATCTGGGCGAATGGACAGCGCGACACCAGCAACAGCTTCTCGCTGAACGGTGTCGACGTCAGCAACCTTTTCAATGGCAAGAGCACCAGCCAGGTTCCCTCGGCGCGCGTGATCAACAGCACCGGCGTCTCCAGCAGCACCGGGGCAGGCGGCGTGATTCCGACGGCGGCCTCTATTTATCTGTCAATCGGAAATGCGCTGCCGACTCCTGCACCGGAGGCACTACAGGAAGTCCGCGTGAACGCCTCGATGTACGACGCGCAGCAGGGTTCGACCTCCGGTGCTCATATCGACATGAGCACGGCCTCAGGCACGAATAACTTGCACGGCAACTTCTACGCCCACCGCGGCACCAGCTGGCTCAACGCCGCTCCATTCTTCTTCAACCAAGATCAGGATATTCCCGCGAACAACAAGGTTCCCCAATTGCATCGCTACATTTTGGGAGGAGCGGGTGGCGGGCCACTCATCAAAGACAAAGTCTTCTTCTTCCTCTCCTATCAACATCTGCACGTGTCGGACCAGGAGATTGGCGACTCGTTGCTCGACGTTCCGGTGGGGCTCACCGACGACCGAACCGCTTCGGGCCTGGCGAATGTAACGAATAACTCGTTCTGTACGCCTTATGATCAGGCGAACTATGGCTGCACGCCGATGACGGCCGCAAACATCGACCCACTTGCGCGAGTTCTTTTCAACTCACCTGCGCTTCCCGGCGAGCCCGGCAAATGGCTCATCCCCAACGATTCTCTCTATCCAAGCACGCCCTCCGCAGCACATATCGACAATGCTTTCATTCCCGGCACGGGCCGATTTATCGGGGACATGGCCGTAGCCAACCTCGATTACAATGCAACCTCGAAGGACACGCTGAGTCTCAAGTACTTTTACCAGCACGATCCCACTTTGGCTCCCTACTCGTTCTCAAGTATCCCCGGATTTACCGAGCACCTTGATTCCGGCGCTCAGGTGGCCTCTATCATCAATACTTGGACTATCAAGCCCAATTTGAGCACTACCCAGACGCTCGGTGTTCTTCGGGAAAAAGACTGGGAAGACAATGAGCAGCCCTTTGGCCCTGGCTCCATACCCGGCGGCGCGGCGGGCACTGGCTCAATGAACATGTTTGGGTCGAAGTACTTCCCGGGCATCTCTGTCTATAACGTGCTGGGTGACTATCAACCCAAAGGAGAGTCTTCGGCAATTCTGAATATCGGTCCGAATGCTGAAGGGCAATCACCGAATACCGGAATGTTTCAGAACCGAATCGCTCCGTCAGCAAATGCGATTTGGCTTCTTGGCAAGCATACTGTGAGTTTCGGCACGAGCTACACATACACGCAGCTGAATACCATCGACAAGCGCACGGGAACCGGCACTGTGGCCACGGACGACTTCAGCCAGATGATACAGGGCCAGGTGACTCCCGGCAGTTCGGCTACCGGATTTTACGTCAGTTCGTTTCTGCAAGGAGACGCAAGCCGGTACTACCGTTCAAATCAGCTTGGCATGTACGTCCAGGACAAATATCAGATAACGCCGACGATTTCACTCACCGCCGGCGTCCGCTACGACTGGGACGGCGGGCTGACGGAGAAGTACGGCCGGCTTTTCAACTTCGATGCGAAAACCTACAGCTACAACGTCTCATCGGACGTGATTGCGAATCCGGGACTGATTATCGCCGGAAACAATGCCAATGGCACGAAGGGCGTGAGCAACACAACCCTCACCGGCCGCCAGTGGGGTATCGGACCGCGCGTGGGTGCAGCGTGGCAGCCTGAGATGTTCCACAGCAAGGTGGTGGTCCGCGTCGGCGGCGGCATGTATTACGATCGCGGCGAACTGTTCAGCTACTTCTCGCCGGGCTATGCCATCGGTACAGTCACCGGCGGCCCCTTCGGCGTCAACCAGCAGTTGCCGTTCGTCAATGCCTCCAGTTGCCCAACTTCATCGCTGTACTATTACGAGGGTTACATCCCGACTTGCGGCGGCGGCTCGGCGTCCGAGGGCAATCTTGAGAATCCATACGGAACTTCACTGCTTGCTCCGCCGACCAATCCCAAAGCTTCTGATCTGGCGAGTTTTCTGCCCACTGCGGGCGGCATCGTGAACGGCGGCCAACCGATTTCGCTCGGCGTTTACGACCGCGCCAACAAGCTGCCTTACACCATGAACTACACGCTGGACATCCAGTGGCAGCCGCGAAACGACCTGGCCATTGAAGTTGGCTATGTCGGCAACCTGGGCCGCCACCAGGTGATTCCGCTGCCCTTTAATCAGCCGATTATTGCTTCCCCCACCAGTCCTGCACTTGCAGGCGGGCCCTACGCGCAGAAATGGAGTTACGGCTATAACGTTGGCAACCAGCAACTACCCGATGGCAGCGACTACCAGGCAAATTACGAGGGCGGCAACGTGGACCTCCGCGTTCCCTACATTGGCTATGCGGCCGAGTCCATCACGTACAAGGCCGCCGGCATCGACGACTACAACGCGCTGCAGGTACATGTTGACAAGCGCATAAGCCACGGCATCCAAGTGGGCGCCTCTTACACCTGGTCGCATGCACTTGATGAACAGAGCGGGCTTGGGCTCTTCTACAACGGCAACAATCCTCTCAACCTGCGCAGCGCGTACGGTTCGGCCGACTTCGACCGCACCCATGTCTTCAACCTGAACTACGTGTTCCAGCTGCATGACTTTGGAAGGATGAATACGCTGGAGGGAGACATCATTAATGGCTGGTCGCTGATTGGAAACACCGTGTTGCAGAGCGGCCAGCCGTACAGCGTTATCGACTTCTCGGGCGCGGTCGGCAGCGTCTATTACTCGACCGCCGACGGCATCACCAACCCGATCGTACCGCTGGCGAATGGATGCACAGCGAAGTCGGCAACGACCGGTGCTTCGGGCGCATGGACGCCGGGTGGCGGCAAGGCTGCTCTCAATCCAGCATGCTTCACTCTTCCGCTTCTCCCGGCAGGTGGTCTGAATGGCGCCATCCCCAGCACAGATCCATTCGAAACAGGTTTTACCAACGGACAGCGCAACATCTTCCGCCAGGCTTTTCAGAAGCGCGCAGATGCATCGCTTGTGAAGGTGATCAGCTTCAAGGAGCGGTACAGTATCAAGTACACCTTCGACGTTTACAACCTGACAAACACTACCAGCTTCGACGTTCCAGGCAACGAAGTTACGCAAAACGCCGGCTACAACCCCTTCCCGACTTACCCGAACTCCAGTCCGAATGCACCCACACAGGTGCTGCCCACCGGGTGCGGTACATCAAGCGCCTCGACGACCAGTTTCTATGCATGTCCGTCGGGTCTTGGCATCGTGACTCACACTATCGGCGCTCCGCGCCAGGTGCAAATGTCGCTGCACCTGACTTTCTAGTTCACGCAGTTCAACCAAAAAGGAAGACGGCTCCGAGCGGAGCCATCTTCCTTTTTGTTGCGCGCTCTTTATCTGCTTTCTTTACTCTTCCCCGATGTCCTCATTCCAAATTTCCGGGTTCGCCACGATGTACCCTTCGAGCAATTCCCGGCATTCGCGGCTGTCGAGGTCGATGACTTCTACGCCGTTGGCGCGCAGCCAGTCAATTCCTCCGGCGAAGGTGCGGCTCTCGCCGACGACCAGAGTGCCAAAGCGAAACTGCCGCACAAGGCCGCTGCAATACCAGCAAGGGGAGAGCGTGGTGACCATGACCAAGTCACGATAGCTGCGCTGACGGCCTGCACGGCGAAAGGCATCGGTTTCTCCATGGACGCTGGGATCGCCTTGCTGCACCCTTCGGTTGTGACCTCGGCTGACAAGTTTGCCGGCGCGCGTAAAGATCGCCGCTCCGATTGGAATGCCTCCCTCATCGAGCCCCAGCCGCGCCTCTTCGAGGGCCACTGCCAACATTTGTTCGTACAGACCTGGTTCCGTCACAAAGCCTCTCTTGTTCCAAGCATAATTGTTGGCTGGGGAGGGTGACGTTGCCTTCCGGAGATTACGGGGATCCGGCCCGGGCATCCGATCTGCGGATTCCGCGCCTCGGATGAATCGATCTCTTTGCGATTTTCACACCGACAAGGTTCCCTCTCGAGTCCGAAAGAATTGTATACACTCTCTCTATGGTCGTTCGACTCAAAGATATAGCAGAGGAACTCGGCATTTCCATCGTCACGGTATCGAAGGCGCTCCGGGATCGCCCGGATGTTGCAAAAGAAACAAAGGCAAAGATTCTTGAGCGAGTGAAGCACCTGAATTATCGCCCTAACCTTGCGGCTCGCAGTCTGGTGACAGGCCGCAGTTTATTGATTGGGCTGGTGGTGCCCGACCTAATTCATCCGTTCTTCTCTGAGATTGCCAAGGCGCTGGCAGCTGCCTTGCGCAAGAAGAATTACTTCCTGCTCGTTTCTTCGTCTGAGAGCGATCCGACGCTGGAACAGGACGAAATTGAGCATATGCTGGCGCATCGGCTGGATTGCTTCGTCGTCGCATCCTGCCAGAAGAACGCGGACAATCTCAAGAAAATCGGTCAGGCCGGCGTCCCCTTGATTCTTCTTGATCGGAGCTTTCCTGGATTCTCCTGCAATTTCGTCGGCGTAAACGACTACAAGATTGGGGAGCTTGCGACACAACATTTGATTGCGCAGGGCTGCAAGCGCATCGCTCATATTCGCGGCCCTGCGACCAATGTGGGCAACCGCAGGGCCGAGGGCTACAGGGACGCGCTAAAGCGGCATGGCCTGACCGTACTGGACAGCTATGTAATTGCCTCGGGCGATGCAGCCGACTCCGACGGCGAGACGCGGGGAAACAAGGCTATGAGTGCCGTACTCGCCCTGAGACCGCGGCCTGACGCACTTTTTTGTTTCAATGACACGGTTGCCGTCGGAGCAATGGAACGGGCATTTGAGGCAGGCTTGCGCATTCCTAAGGACATTGCTGTGATCGGCAGCGGAAACTTTCACTACAGCAGCAAGCTACGCGTGCCGCTGTCCAGTGTCGACCAGAAGGCCGGCGAGATTGGTGAGCGCACTGCGAAGATGATTACCGCACTTTTGGAAAAGTCTCCGTCGAGCCGCCCGCGGTCAGTGGTAATGGAACCAGCACTGGTTGTCCGTGCCTCCTCGCAGTTGAAGTGAGCAGCCGGTTATCGGTCTGCCCAGTCAGTCCGGAGGATTGGTTACGCTTTCCTCATTGCTTGATGGATTTTCGCAACACTTTTCCGGCAAGTGCGCGCCCGAACTGTCCCCCACTCAGCACCACGTGTCCATTCACCAGGACATATTCGATGCCTTCAGGAAACTGGATCGGATCGACAAACGTTCCCTTATCGATAATCGTTTCTGGATCGAAGATCACGATGTCGGCGAAATTGCCGGCCTTCAACTCACCGCGCCGCTCGAAGCCAAAGACCTGGGCGCCCTTTGAGGTCATCTTCCGGATTGCATCTTCAAGCGTGAGTGCCTTTTCTTCGCGTACGTATTTCCCCAGCACGCGTGGGAACGATCCGAAGACGCGCGGATGAGGTCTTCCCCCCAGCAGGCCATCCGTGCAGACGTTCTGTTCAGGCCGGGTCAGGAATCGCGCAACGTGCTCTTCGTTGCCGTAGAAATCAACCATGCCGACTGCGTTCTGCTCCGCGAGTAGAAGATCGAACGCTGCATCGAGTGGCGGCTTTCCGCGAATCTCGCCTATCTTATCGAGGCTCTTTCCAACCAGGTCCTGATTGGCTGCCGTCTTCACACTGGTCACAAAGATCTGGTCAAGGCCGGCGAAGTCTACAAAATTGTCCCAGCCCGGTATTCCATGGTTGATGTCGTGGATCATGCGCACTCGCGCGTCTGAGCTTTGCAGACGCTCCAATAACTTGTCAGTTCCTCCATCGTGCGCCCAGGGAGGCAGGATCGCGCCCAGCATGGTGCTTCCGGCGACGTATGGATATTGGTCGAACGATGTGCGTATTCCCTCTGCCGCTGCCATGTCGAGCAAACCGAGCATCCTGTCGATGAAGTCCCAATTCTTGCGGCCGCAGATCTTGAAGTGCGAGAAATGTATCTTCACTCCGGACTTTCGCCCGATCTCGATAATCTCTTCCATTGAGGTAAGAATCGTATCCGCTTCGCTCCGTTGATGGACAACGAAGACGCCATCGAATTCCGCAACAACTTTGCATAACTCGATCAACTCTGCTGTATCCGCGTATGCGCATGGCATATAGATGAGGCCGGTTGAAAGCCCGAACGCTCCCGACTGCATCTCGCGGCGCACAATCTGCCGCATCTGTTCGAGTTCTTCCGGCGAAGGCTTGCGGTTGTCGAGCCCCATGGCCTCCATGCGGATATTTCCATGTGGAACGAGATAGCTTTCATTGAGGCCGACACCCTTCTGTTCAAGCGCTTTCAGGTAGCCGTCTGTAGTCTCGTAATCCCAGCCTAGTTCGTCGCTGTCCCCGTCGAGCCCGGCAAGGTTTTTGCGCCACGGCGAAATGTATCGCTTCGGCAGGGGCGCCATTGAGATTCCGTCCTGGCCGAGCAATTCAGTTGTTACGCCCTGGCGAATCTTGGCTTCGACGTATGGATTGACCATCACCTCAAGATCGGAGTGGCTGTGCGTGTCAATGAAGCCCGGAGCCACGATCATGCCTTCGGCATTGATGACGCGATCGAATCCAGCGCCGTGCATGTCTGTGCCTATGTCGGCGATAAGTTCATCGTCGATCACCAGGCTGGATTTGTATCGAGGTTGCCCGCTGCCGTCAACGATCCAGCCATTCTGGATAAGAGTCCGCACTCGTTCAACCTTTCCTGAGAACGGACCCGAGGATTCCGTAGTAGCCCTCAACGGCTCTCAACAGTTGATCAATCTCGATGTATTCATCGATGGTGTGCGCCAGGTTCTCCCGAGAAGGCCCGAATCCAATGGTCCTGATTCCGGCTTCGCCCGCATAATGGCTCCCATTGGTGCAGAAAGAGTACTGCGTAATCTCCGGATTCACTCCTGCACTTTTCAGGCCCGCCAGTGCTGCTTGCACAAATTCATCTTCCGTATCGAACACCCAACCGGGAAAGAATCTTTCTCCTTGAATCTCTCCGCCGGTGTAGCACTTCTGGACGTCGCTGGCGAAGTGCACATTGGCTTTGAAGTCGGAATCGTTGCGTTTCATCTGCTCAAACAGTGCCTGCAACGGCGCCAGCACCGACTCCTTTGTCTCTCCCACCAGCAGGCGGCGGTCATAGGTCGCGCGGCAGTAGTCCGGTACTACCGATGCGCCGGGATACGGAGACGACTTGATATCGGTGAGTTCCAGGATTCCCTCGCCGAGAATCGGATGCTGAGGCGCTTTGAGTTTGCTAATCTCGCCAATCAGTGAAGCCATTTTGTAGACGGCATTAATGCCTGCGCGCGGATTGGCGGAGTGTGCCGGCTTGCCAAAGGTCTCCACGACGACTTCTGCGCGTCCACGTTGCCCGCGCTTCAAGTTCAACTCAGAGGACTCACCGATCACAACGTAGTCTGGCTTGATGCGGTCGCTGATTTTTCTGGCGGCGATTCCCTCGAAGCACTCCTCGTGGACAACGCCTGAGACATAGATATCTCCGGCGAAGTCTTTTCGTGTGTCTGCGGCGAAGAAGGCGGAGGCAGCAACCATCGCGCTGACCGCGCCTTTCATGTCAGACGTGCCTCGCCCGTAAATCTTCCCATTTTCCACTTCGCCGCCAAAGGGGTTGTGCGTCCACTTGGATTCATCCGGAACCGGTACGGTATCGATGTGTCCGTCGAGCAGCAGAACTTTTCCTGGACGATTGCCTTTGATTCGGCCGAGCACATTGCCGTATTCGTCCGTGAGCACCTCATCGAACTTCAACTCCTTGAACGCCTGCTTCATGCGCTCAACGACTGCATTTTCGTGTCCGGAATAGCTCTGCCTTTGAATCAGTGACTGACACAAGGCAACCACCAACTCGCTTCGTTCGGCTGTCAACGTCACTTCGATGCTCCTTCTTCATTCACCAATATTGCTCGGCCGCGTTCGCGGCGGCTATATGGAGTTCCTTCAAGCGGAAGACTGTTGCGCAGCTTTCCATCCCGTTGGAAATACGCGCAGGCTACAGCTGGTGCCGTGGTAACCATTACGATTTCGCCGACTCCCTTTGCACCATAGGCAAGCGTGGCGGGATTCTTCTCAATGCTCCGGCAATCGATCTCCGGAACCTGCGTGGACCGAAACAGGCCCAGCGTGCCCAGCGTGACGGCCGGCGCCCCGTTGTGGACGGTAAACTGCTCAGTCAGAGCGTAGCCCAATCCCATGACAACGCCGCCTTCAATCTGCCCCTCGACGCCATTCATATTGATGGCCTTGCCAACGTCGTGCGCGGCAACGACCTTCTGCACTCTTCCGGCATCGTCGAGAATCACGACGTGCGTCGCGTATCCATAGGCAACGTGGCTAAACCGGTTTGGCTTGTCCGATGTCATTGGGTCGGTAACGCAATCGTACTCGCGGTAATACTCATTGCCTTCCAGTTCGGCGAGTGAGTGACTGGTTAGATCTATTCTGAGTGCTTCTCCCGCTCTACGCGCTGCCTCGCCGGTAATGACTGTCTGCCGCGATGCTGTGCTGGTGCCGCTGTCAGGAGTCACCATCGTGTCTGGCGCATGAACGCTGATCATAGACTTCGGAATCCCGGCAGACTCTGCCACCATCTGAACCAGCACCGTGGCGATTCCCTGCCCCATGCAGGCTGCACTGGTCATGATGATGACGCTGCCGTCTTGCACCTTCAGCTTCACGCGTCCAACATCGCGCACGCCGACACCCTTGCCGCTGTTCTTGAAGGAGCAGGCGATACCGGCGTCTGGATGCGCGTCGATAACATCTTTCACGGCGAGCAATGTTTCCTTCAGCGCTGTTCCTTCATCGGCAATCTGTCCGTTTGAAAGCACACCGCCTGGCTCGATGGCATTTCGATAGCGGATCTCCCACGAAGAGATTCCGACCAGTTTGGCAAGCAGGTTCAGATTGCTCTCCATTGCGAAGCAGGTCTGCGTCACTCCAAAACCGCGGAATGCGCCCGAAGGAATGTTGTTGGTGTAGACCGAGCGCCCCACGATATCTACGTTGTCGATTTGATAAGGTCCGGCACCGTGCGTGCAGGCGCGCTGCAGGACCGGACCACCCAGCGAAGCGTATGCGCCGGTGTCAGCCACGATGCGCGCTCTGACTGCGGTGATTTTTCCATTCTCATCGCAGGCCGTGGTGTACTCCATCTCCATGGGGTGGCGCTTGGGGTGGACGCGGAAGCTTTCTCCGCGGCTGAGCGTCAGCTTTACCGGCTTCCCGCTATGCCAGGCCAGCAACGCCGCGTGATGCTGCACGGAGAGATCTTCTTTGCCGCCGAATCCTCCGCCCACAAATTTGCTGATTACGCGAACCTTTTCATCCGGCACTCCGAGCATCTCAACGATGCCTTGACGATCGTCGTATACGCTCTGACCGGCGGTGTAGACAGTAAGCTCGTCTGGCTGCGTCGGAATGGCGAGCGCACTCTCCGGTTCGAGAAATGCATGCTCCTGGCGCGGCGTTGAGTAGCTTTCGGTGACGACATATTTTGCATCGGCGATAGCCTTGTCAACGTCGCCGCGCTTCATGATGGTTTGCGAAAGCAGGTTGCCCTTGGGGTGAATTCGAGGCGCGTCCTCCGCCAGTGCCGCCTGCGGCGACAACAGCGGAACAAGTTCCTCATATTCGACACGAATCAAATTCAGAGCCTGTCGAGCCACTTCCTTCGTTGTCGCGGCCAGCACCACCAGCGCGTCTCCAACGTAGCGAGTCTCTTCGCCCTCTGCGATCATCACCGGCCAGTCGTGAACGATGTGTCCCAGCAAACGTTCACCGGGAACGTCTTTAGCAGTAAGCACAGCGTCGACACCCGGAAAGCGCTTCGCGGCGGTGATGTCGATCTTCTTTACGAGCGCTCGCGGATATTCTGATCGCAGTACGGCGCCATGCAACATGCCCGGGATTTGCATGTCGTCAACGAACTCGCCGGTCCCAAGTAGTTTCTCGGCGGCATCCGCCCTGACCGTCCGCGCACCTACATTGGCGGCGCAATTTTCCATCTCTGCGATGTCTTCGTTACGAAATGCCTTTGCGGCCAACTGAATTGCCCGTTCGATCTTCAGGTAGCCGGTGCAACGGCAGAGGTTGTATTTGATGGCGGCCTTGACTTCGCCTAGTGTGGGATGAGGATTGTGATCGAGCAAAGACTTCGCGCTTATCAACACACCGGGCATGCAGAAGCCGCATTGCACGGCTCCCACTTCGCCGAAGGCCCGGGAATAGATTCCCTTTTCCCGCGCCGAGATACCCTCCGCGGTTGTAACTGCCTTGCCATGTACTTTAGCGACGGTTAACGTGCAGGCGCGCAACGCCTTCCCATTCACAAGCACCGAGCAGGAGCCGCACACGCCTTCGGCGCAAGCGTCCTTCACTGAGGTCAGCCGCGCGTCTTCACGCAAATATTCCAGCAGGCTCTTGTCTTCTGCCACCGTGACTGCATTCTGGTTCAGAGTGAACTGGAACATGGCTGTTACTCCTAAACGCAAACAGGTCTCAATGCAGCGATCTTCCGGTTGTACTCGGGCACCTTTGCATACTGTGCATCCCAGAAAGACTGGCTGCGCATTGAGTCGAGAAATTGCTTTGTGTAGCCGAATTTGAGCCAGTCGTTTTCTTTTTGAACAAAGAGCCGTTCCTTCACCTCGGACTTGCGGAAGTCGAAGATGTGATCATCCGCCGCATTCAGAAAGATGTCATGCGCCCAGCGATCCAATACCTGTGGGGCTAACTCTAGATAGCGGCTGTTCAGATCTTCCAGCACCGAGTTATAGCGGTCGAAGCCGTCGGTGGCGATGGTTACAACGTTGTCTCCGGGGCCCAGGCGCAGGTGCTTCGCAAGCTTGATTGCGCCCTGCACATTGCAAATACCGGACGGACCAAAGGAATCACGCAGACTCATTGCAAGGTTCAGGTCAACGCCCATCTTCGCCAGAGATTCGACACCGTCGTGAAATATCTTCACGCCCTGCACCGTCTCTTCGTCCTTGATGAGGATGACGAAATCGGTATTCAGCACGTTGTGAATCAGCGTGCACATCTTGTCGCCGATTCCCTCGATTCGATGCTGGCCACGCCCTCCGTTAGCCAGGGTCGAACACTCATATGGTTCAAGAGCGGCAATCTTCGCATCGGGGAAGACCGCCTTGATCTGGTCGCCTGCTGCCAGCGTACCGGCCGATCCAGGCGCTGAAGTAAAGCCCGCGATGCGGCCGTTGCCCACTCCCTTCACAGCCTCGATGGCGCTGTTTCCAGTGACGTGACGGTGGAAGCGATAGTTGGGAAAAAGTTCGAACTGCGCCAGGGCCCTGTTCTTGGGATCCTTCATGAGTTCCCGTGTCTTCTCCAGAGTCAGAATCACATCTGACTCGGAACCGGGCGTCAATTCCAGTTCGCCACCATATCTCCTGATGCGCTCATACCGCTCCTTGCTCATGGTGTCGGGCATGATGACAATGGCGCGGAGGCCCAACAGCTTTGAAACATATGCAGTGCCAATCCCAAAATTCCCCGTTGAGGGTCCAAGGATGGTGTGTTCTCCGGGGATAATCTCGCCGTCCACAATCCCTTCAATCAACGTGCTGTAAGCGGGGCCGACCTTATGCGATCCGGAAGGGAATCCGCAGCCAAGCATCACTACGATGTTTGCATCCACACCGGTGAGCACAGGCGGCAACACGATCTTGCGAACCTGGTTGGCCGCATCTTTCCAGGTGATGTTGAATAGATTGATTGGGTCGAGCTCATTCTGCGTCAGTGCCTGTAATGCACGGTCGCGAATCTCCTTATCGAGCAGACTCGGATCGAGCATCTCATCGTAAGTAGGACCAAAAGGAATCTTTACCATCTTGAACTTTTCTCACTTTCATTTCTCTTGATAACTCTGCTGCATCAATCTGTGCTGCATCAAGCCGGTCCTGTAACTCCTACCGCTTTGCGAATTTCTTCCATGTCGGGCCGCACTTGAGTCGTGCTGCCCGCCGCGCGAATTGCGCTTTGAATATCTTTCAGTCCATTGCCGGTCATCACGATTGCGACGCTTTCTGAGCGATGGATCACACCTGAGTCGACCGCTCGCCGCACACCAGCAACGCCTGCTACGCCCGCCGGCTCACCGAAAACACCGGCCTTTTGCGCCAGCATTGGAATGGATTGAAGAATCTCATCGTCGGTGACTGAAATAAATGCGCCGCCTGACTCGGTGACTGCGCTCATGCCCTTGCTGAAGTTGCGCGGATGTCCGACCGCAATGGAATCCGCGAGAGTATTGGCGTCGCAGGGGACGAGATTACTCTTGTCTCTCCAGGCTGTCAGGAACGGCTTGCATCCATCGGCCTGAACGCCAAGTATGCGTGGCAGGCGGGGAATGAGGCCGAGGATATGCATCTCTCGCAGGCCCTTCCACACTCCACCAATTGTGCAGCCGTCCCCAACACTCACCACAACCCAGTCTGGGAAACTTCCAGGCGTGAGTCGCATGAACTGCTCAGCGAGTTCAAGCGAAACAGTCTTTTTGCCTTCAATCAGGTAGGGATTGATGGCGCAGTTGCGGTTGTACCAGCCGAACTCCGCGCTGGCCTGCATACACAGCTCCCATGCCTGGTCGTAGGTGCCTTGCACGGAAAATACCTGCGCTCCGAAGACGAGTAATTGCGCCACTTTTGCTTCTGGCGCGCGCGCTGGAACGAAGATGGTGGCTGCGATTCCTGCCGCGGCGGAGAACCCGGCGAGAGAAGATGCGGCATTGCCGGTGGAGGCGCAGGTGATGCGTGTGGCTTTCTTCTCCAATGCCTTCACGACGCCCATCGCACTGGCACGATCCTTGAACGAGGCAGTTGGGTTGCGGCCCTCGTCCTTGACCCAGCACCGCGCTACACCCAGTTCGTTTGCCAATCTCGGAGCGTCATACAGCGGTGTCCAGCCAACCTGCAGATGGGGAATCAACGTCCGATCGTTCACAGGCAGCAGAGGCAGATACCGCCAAATGGAAAGATCACTGTTCTCAGCCAATCCAGCGGCGTTTAACTCCCGCTTCACGGATTCGTAGTCGTAGAGCACATCGAGAATGCCGTCGTTGTATCCGCAGACGGGGCAGAAGTACTCCACGTCTTCTGCGCTGTAAGTTCTTGCGCAGTGAACGCATCGAAGCCCGGTGACATTGCTCATCTCTTCCAACTCCGTTGCCGGCCCGTTCTTGAGGCGGCACAGCTAACTACAACGTCATGCTCAACGCGCCCCGCTTGCAGCGGCTGACGCACAAGCCGCAGACGAAGCACTTGTCTTCATCAATGTGCAGTTCATCGTCGATTGAGATCGCACCATACGGACAACTGATCTCGCATTGGCCGCAGAGGGAACAGCGCTCCATGTCCACGTTGGGGGAGTGACCGGCCCTGGGTGCGCCTCGCTCCGCCATTTTGCGAATGGTGAGTCCCCTGATCTCCTCCACCGATGAATAGCCGTGTCCATCGAGAAACGCGTTCAGCTCCTTTGCGATTTTTCCGTAGACTGTGGGACCGCGCAGGATGGCCTCAGTGCAGACCTGGACCGCGGAGGCTCCGGCCATGAACATTTCTGCGGCATCGCGACCGTTCACAACGCCGCCGACACCGAAGATGGGAATCTGCACCACACGCGCCGCCTGATACACACAGCGCAACGCCAGCGGCTTGATTGCTGCACCTGATAGCCACCCGAAGCCGTCCCTGCTGCCCATCAGCGGCAGGCCCGTCTCGAGATCGATGCTGAGGCAAGGCCCGAACGAGTTGATCATCACCAGGCCATCGGCCCCGGCATGTTCGAGTGCGATTGCGATCTCCTGAATATTGGGGTGCGGGCTCAGCTTCATGAACACCGGGACATCCACAGAATCCTTGGCGGCTTTGAGCGCGTTCACAATGGGAGAAATATCGTTGCCAACGTAGTGCGTCGAAAGCTCAAGTGCATCCGCATAAGGCTTGACCAGCGGCGCCAGCTCGCGAATCTGATCGGCGGAGTATCCGAGCCCCACGATCACCGGCAGCCCTGTGGAGCGGGCCAGCTTATATTCCGTCTCCAGCCATTGTTCTTTCGGCAACTCGGACCAGAGTTCTGTATTCAGGAATCCGCCCTTGATCTCCGCCATGCAGGGGCGCGGTACCTCGGCCGGATTGACTGAGATGGTCTTGGTAACCAGCCCGCCAGCGCCGCCTTTTGCGGCGGCTTGAAGCATGGCTCCATCTTTCGAAGGGGGTCCGGCGGCAGGAAGAATCGGGTTGCTGAACTCCAACCCGCATATGCGCACTTGGAGATTCGCCATCGCACTTCCATTCAACCGAGGTTCCGAACACCGTGGATGGCCCCGGCGTCCCGCCATCAAAGTTGACTCTTGCCCTGGATCAGGGCGCTCTTGCGGCGGATTCCAGCCGAATCCACAAGCGGCCGCCGCGTTCATTGATTGTCCCGCAGGAAGTGCTGGGGACAATGTGATTTGAATCACAATACTTAGGTACCTTACTTGGCTAGAATCCATCGCACAATGCAGAAGTCCGCAATCCTGCTGGTTGGCAACGGCCGCCTCATCACCCACGACAAGGCTCTGCCGCTGGCCGAAGACGGTTGCATCGCCATTCGCGATGGCCAGATCATTGAGATCGGCACGACCGGCGCGTTGCTTCAGGCCTATCCCGCCGAGAGATTCGTCGATGCCATGGGCGGGCTCATCATGCCCGGCCTCATCAATACACATATGCATCTCTACAGCACGTTTGCTCGTGGAATGGCGCTGAAAGACGAAGCGCCGGGTAACTTTGTTGAGATTCTTGAGCGGCTCTGGTGGCGGCTGGATAAAGTTCTGACTCTCGAAGATGTGTACCTGAGCGCCGTGGTGGCAATGATTGACTGCATCAGAAATGGCACCACCACCATCTTCGATCATCACTCCAGTCCCGGTGCGGTCTCCGGCAGCTTGTTCCGCATCGCTGATGCTGCGCGCCTGACAGGACTGCGCAGTTGCCTCTGCTACGAGGTCACGGATCGCGACGGCGCCGAGGTCGCGAACCAGAGCATCGACGAAAACTGTGCCTTCCTTGAGGATTGCAAACAATCTGCTGACAGCATGGTGCGTGGACTCTTCGGCCTGCACGCATCCTTCACATTGAGCGATGAGACTCTGGTCCGCTGTACGCGCACGGCGGCAGAGTTCGATGCAGGTTTCCACGTGCATGTCGCGGAGGCGGCGTCAGATGTGGCGCAGTGCCAGCGCGAGCATGGCAAGCGCGTCGTCGAACGATTCCACGACTGGGGCATCCTGGGCAAGAAGACAATTGCCGCTCACTGCGTTCATGTGGACGATCGCGAGATTGGCTTGCTGCATAGCAGCCAAACCAATGTGATCCACAATCCTGAGTCAAATATGGGCAACGCTGTTGGTTGCGCGCCTGTGCTCAAGATGATTGAACGCGGGGTTCGAGTGGGACTGGGCAGCGATGGCTATACGTGCGACATGTTCGAGTCGCTCAAGGTGGCCAACCTGCTTGCGAAACACCAGACAGGGCAACCGGGCGCGGCCTGGGCGGAGCCGCCGGCAATGCTCTTTGGCCAGAATGCCGATATTGCCAGTGCCTGCTTCGGCCGCACATTGGGCAAGCTGGTTCCCGGCGCTTGTGCCGATGTGATTGTGGCGGACTACGATCCGCCGACGCCTCTGACCGCCGCGAACATCAACAGCCATCTGCTCTTCGGTGTCTCCGGGCGCTCTGTGAGGACGACCATCATTGGCGGACGCATCGTGATGCAGGATAGAGAGCTTCGCGGCATCGACGAAGCTGCGATCATGGCCCAAGCCAGAGAAGCCGCAGCCAGGCTCTGGCAGCGGTTTTGAACACTCGCCAATACTCCAGTTGAACCCGTCCGGATAGGAGAGTTCCACCGTGTCGACGTTCGGTGCTATTTTGGCTGGTCGAGGTCGAGCATCCATATATTACCGTTGATCTCGTTGTACTCGTACACGATTTGATCGGCTCGTGGAGAGATGACGGGAGCGTAGACAGATGCATTGACCTTTGTGTAATGAGTGATTTGCTGTTCGACCTTGGTTGAACGCGAGACCGACCAGACATCCCAGAACCCGTTTGAGGGCCGCCTCGCAAAGAAGATCTTGTCTCCATCGGGCGACCAGCCCCCAGTCCAATCGTCTCCCCTGTCAGAAGTGAGCTGGGTAATGGGACCGCCGCTGGCTGGAAAGACGGCAATGTTGGTGTCCTCACCCTTTTGGAAATCCGCGGACAGGAATTTTCCGTCGGGAGACCAGAGAGGGTATGCAAGTGAGTCGCGCTCGAAGGTGATCTGCCTGGTCTTGCTGGTTGCCAGGTCCAGATGCCAGATATTCCAGATGTTGCCGCTTTTGGAATCGAATACAACCTGTTTGCCATCGGGCGAGATCGCGACTCTGTCGATGTCCTGGTGTAAATCTGCAACGAGTTGTTCTTGCCGGGTTTCGACATCAACGGAGAATAGCTTTGTTTGGCCGTCATGAGCGAACAAGTAAAGGATGTGTCGGCCGTCCGGGTACCAGGATGGCGCGCAATAGGCTGCTGGAATCGACGTCAACTGCCGGGCATGCGTGCCATTGGCATCCATGAGCCAGACTGCGCCTGGAGATCCCGCACACCAATCGAAGAAGGCGACGCGTTTGCCGTCCGGCGAAAATTGGGGAAGACTCGTTGAGCAGCCCCTGGCAGACCGCAGCTCAATTGGCGAGCCAGCCGGCTGACCCGACGGTGAGACGGCCAGTGACTGCAGGCTGCTGGTCTTTATCTCTGCCGCGTACAACAGCTTTTTGCCGTCTCTTGAGAACGCAAGATCCTTGATGACGACTCCAGCGGAGTTGGTGATCTGGACGGGCAGCCCAAGCGGGGCGGAGGTTTCCGGGGAAACGCGAATCTGCCATAATCCCTGGAATTCTCCGAATAGAACACTCTTCCCATCCGGTGAATAAGCGGGGTCGTGGGGGATAAATTGAAGCCTGTTGGCCGGCGACAGGCTGACGAGCCCATTGCCATCAGGCATGATGGACCACAAAGCCGCATGCGGCTCGTCGTCCACTGCAAAGACAATGTGCTTACCGTCCGGGGACCAGGAAGGGTCACCATGGCCGCCTGCAGGTGCACCTGGCCTGGTAATCTGCGTTGCCCCGGTTCCGTCCGGATGGATGATCCAGAGACGAGACCCCCGGCCGAAACCGGAGCCTTCGAAACTGAGGTTGCTGATCGGGTTTGACTGAAAGACTATCCATTGACCATTGGGGGACCAGGCCGGGTGGGAACCGAAGTTTGTGAGTTGGCGGGCGGGGCCGCCAAACGGGGGGACAAGCCATATTCCTCCGCGGGAGTAGGAGTAATAGGCAATAAGTTTGCCATCGGGCGACCACGCAGATTCTATGTTTTGTCCACCATCCGAGGTTATCTGGATCTCCCCGCCTTCCTGCGTCAGTTGCCTGACAAAGATCTCAAACCCTTTGCCGGTGTCCCTGGAATATGCCATCGCGGTATCGTCGGGGGAGAATGCCGGGTAATTGGATAGACCCTGAAAATTGGTAATCTGGGTCGCATACCCTGCCCGAAAGTACTCGAAGTGCGACCGTCGCAGAATCAACGCATAAAGAATGATCAATCCGAAGGCCAGGGCGGCGACGCTATGGACGGTGACTTTAAACCATCTCGCATCCCAGACCCTCCAAGCCAGGGACGGTGCCTTGGAGGGTGGTCGATCTTGTTGAGCGACCGATGTTTCGGAGCCGATAGCAGCATGGCCCCCCGGCGCCTCAGAATCAACTTCAACTGGGGCGATGAACCGATAGCCGAGGGTGGGGACAGTCTCGATATAGCGGTGCTCTTTTCGGTCGTCGCCGAGGCCCTTGCGCAGCTGGCCGATGATGCGGTTCAACACATGGTCGGTGACAAAGGCTTCTTTCCAAACCGCATCGATAATATCCCGCCTGGGGACCAGTTGGCCGGGGCGCTCCACCAAGAAAATCAATAAATTCAGAGCCTTAGGCTCAACCGGCACGACTTTCCCCGCCTTGAACAAGCGAAAGCTTTGAAGGTCGATCTCGACATCGTCGAAGCGATAGCTGTGGGGCATTAAAACCTCAGTTTTTCATTTGAGAGGCTGAGAAAAACATCAGAGCGCCATGAGTACAGCGGAGACCTCGTGCGCCTAACATGCTCATTGAAATCGGAAGTGTTCAATGAGACACCTATCCTCTAAAGCTGTCGCGATCAGGCTCGCTGTTGTCATTTCCATCATCACCGGGATTTGCCGGCAAGCGCAATCGCAATCGGAGATTCCGTTCCGGCTGGTTAATGGAGACCTGATTGTCATCACCCTGACGTCCGGCGCAAACAGGCCTTTCGACTTTGTCCTCGACACCGGGGCAGATACCACAATTGTGGATTCAACTCTTGCGACCCGGCTCTCCCTGGTCAATCTGAGACATATTGAGCAAAGCACGCTTGCAGGAGTTCAGAGCCTGACTGTGAGCTCGGTGGCGATTCTTTCAGCGGGCTCCGCACAGGTGCATAATCTTCCGGTTCTGGTGCAGGACCTCGCCCGGTTGCGCCGGTTGGACTCTCACATTCAGGGTATCTTGGGACAGGATTTCCTGTCTCATTTCAACTATCTCCTCGATTATCGGCGCCATGTTGTGCGCATTGAAGCCGCCAACGAGATCCAGGATGCCCTGGAGGGAGATCGAGTGAAAATAGAAGCGGTCGCGAACCGGATGATTGTGGCATCGGAAGGGCAATCGCTTCGCCGCGCCACGTTGCATTTGCTGCTCGATTCGGGGGCCAGCTTGCTTGTGTTAATCCGCAAAGGCTCTCAAGCGCTCGACGTTCCGGCCTTGGGGAGTGTGCAGGAAATTACCAGCACCGGAAACGTCAGTTTGCCGAAAGGCCGAGTTCAGAGGCTGACGGTGGGCTCGCAGGAGTTCCACAATATCGATGCGGTCCTGTCCGTGATCGAACCTACGGAACAGATCGGCGATGGATTGCTGCCAACGACGCTCTTCCAAACGCTGTATGTAAACAATCGCGATGGCTTCGTCGTTCTGAACCCGCGGGTCAGAAAAAACTAGCGTACGGCTTTTGATCACTGTCAGGGAGGTTGAGGTTCTCGCTATCCCAGGTCTCAAACTCGAGACCTGGGGCACCCGGCCTGAAAGGTTTGCTCAGATGGTTCTACATTAACGTTAAAGGTTTGCTTATAGGGTTGTATTTCTTCGAGCACTTAACCTTTCAAGCGACCCAAATCGGCAAACTGGCTGCTCACAAAGTACCGAAAGTTGAGGAAGGGTTGTCCAGAACTACCCGAAAACGTCGTAAAACAGGCCTAAAACGTGCAAAAAACACGCATTTTGCGCCGAAGATGCATGTTTTTCCCGCGTTTTTCCCGACTGTGGAGGGCGCCGTGGTCTTGAGGGCCGGAACGGCGGGCTGGGGTCAGTTCCTGATGCGGTTGTTTAGCATCAAACCAGCTTTCAGAAGCCAGGTTTCGGTTAATGCAAGACTTTCGGGTACCGATCAGACCTCGAAGAGTGACTCGGCGGATTATGCATCAGTTGAGATCGGCGTCCGAACAGAAACTGGTCGAGGTTCGTGCTATCCCACCCTTCGCAAAATGCGCGAAGGATGGGGCACCCAAAGCTCGTGGTTAGGACAAGAAGAAGCAAGAGAAGGTGGGGCACCCGGCTTTTTGGCTTTTATCGTTATTTATAGATCCGGCAAATAANNATTTATTTGCCGAAGCAATAGGCCGGGATACGGTTTGGTCTGAATTTCTCGCAGGCGCATTACTTGGAATCTCGCCAAATTGGATTGGTGAACGCGCCGTCGCCAGCGACGTCCCAGACCGCAAACCGCGCCCATTTCCAGCCAGGCGTTTCGACCAGCCAGGAGTACGCATGATCGTCGAATGCCGGCGTCGAATTTAGGTCGATAAGTTGATGGTGTGTGCTCGCGCCGTCGCCCCAGACGAGTTCAGCGACTCGCAGAGGAAACGTCGAGGATATTCTCGCTTTCACGCGAACGCTGTGATCGCCTTCCGCGGACATTGCCGTAGAAGGCAGAAGTATCTCACCGGTCGTGATGAAGCCGTCCCCGTTCACGATCGACTTCAGAATGCGATCGTAGTGATCGAATTCAGGCAGCTCCGGCAGCCGAAGATAGTTGACATTCATATGCCCGTAGAGTTCGTCCGCCGCGCTGATTTGAAACACATCGACCTCTCCGATCATGTGTTTGTGAAGGCCAAGATTGTTCACGTCGTCGAGCGTCTTAAAGGCTCTCTCTCCTAGCCGTGGTGACGACAGATCCGACGGCATCGCCTTCCAACCTGTACCAATGTAGCTGCTGTCTTTGAAGTAGGGAGTGTCGAGGATCTCGTCAGGATAGCCGGTGGATCCCTTGGTGCGCGGATGAGTTTGATAAGCAAATCCACCCTCTGCCTTGATCATCTTCCACATGTCCTCAGCGTTACTGATCCGATAGACCTTGCCATATTTTTCACCGGCGCTTTCAAATGGCTTGTCCGGTTTGCGATCCTGCTCCCAGTACACGGGATGGGGAAATACCAGCCCCCAGTGGCCGCCCAGGTAGATGTCCGCCTCTTCAGATGGGATGAGCAGAAAATCTCTGCCCGACTGTGCCCGGCAGGCCTTGTAATACTCGTCAAGCTCGTGAAGCCTTACATCCGTAAGATCGCCTGCGTGCCCGTCGCCGTGGAAATCCATGATCATCGCGGAATCAATGCCGACGGCCTTCATGACAGGCTTGAACGGCGGTTGCCAATCGAGCCCCTTTTCCATGGCCTGCACCGTGTACGCCAGGTGCCAATGCGGCGCAAACGTCACAAAACCGTCGAGGTGAACAAACTTATCGTTGTGCGTAAAAGCAAGGACGTTCTTCAGAGTGGCGCTGGCGTCCTCGGCGCCCGGCATCAGAAACAGGCTCATCTCCTGTTTGGTATCGGGCTGTGCGTTCATCCAAGGATCGATGGTTGTGTCGTCGTCGGGATACTGGTGAACTCCGAGGCCGACCCTGCCGCGCCACGAGCTGTACCAAAGGTAGCCTTGGTTCGTCGTGTAATCGCGCGCAAACAGATATTGGTGAGGAGGCGGAAAGACCGCGATGCTGCCTGCGCCCATCTTGGCCGCAACGACTCGAAAGTGCGCTGCGAGCGAGTGCCGGTCTGATCCGTACGGGGGCGTAATCTCCTGCAGCTTGCCCTCTGTGTCGTAATAGGAGATATGGGATGCCATGTTTCCGCCGACGGTGCGGTCCTGATCGGCCGTCATCTCCAGCCCGGCGTCATAGTAGAAGGCCGTGTCCGGCTCCTGAGTGCTCACCACCGCAGCCTGCTGAATCAGGGAAGTTCCGGGATAGAACGTGTATCGCAGTGAACCCTTGAAGATTCCAAGCCGCATTCCGTCAAAGGAAACTTCCAGTCGATTCCCTACTGTCTGCGCGACTGCGGCCGTCGGGTGGAATTCCTGGAGGAACTGCCGCGTTCCATCGGGAGCTGTGGGCGGGAAGTCGAAGAAGGCGTCCCAGCCACCGCGGCGTTTTCCGGTTGTACAGCGGTAATACGGTTTTGCCTGCTCCACGATATTGCGGCCATCAACAGAGATCGAGGTGATGAGCGGCTTGGTAGAATCGAGAGAAAACACCGTCTGCCAATGGTGTTTCGCGGCATCGCTCCAGGCAACGTTCAAAGCCTGATCCGATGCGACAACCGAAATGGGGCCAGGCCTGACGCCGGAAAGATCCGGGGTAATTGGCGCGGCACAGGCGCAGCCAAACGAGCCGGCAAGCAAAAGCGTAGTGGCATACCGTATCATCAGAACTCCCTCTTCCTTTGGCCATTCACATTATCATGCGTTACCTGGGTTCTGACTTCTCCCCCGAACTCTGCACGAACTCAGCGAAAAGTCCGCACGAAGGGAAGAATTCACTGGGCGGCAGGGATTTCGGTGGCGCACTGAATTGCCCGCGTCATATACTACGATTCGATTCAGGGGGTCTACGTTGACTAAGGACGATTCAAAACCTGTTGGTGAGGACTTCTTTCCTCGAGGCGCCATCACGTTTTTCGCAGTGATGATCGCTGTCTTTGGGCTCATTTGGCTGGGAATGTATGCATTACTGCTGCACCGACACATGGGTCTTTAGGGAGGAAAGCGAAAATGTCGATCAACGTGTTTGAGAAGCGCGCGCTGCTGGGGGCCGTCGGTGCAGTCGCAGTGAGCCTGACATTGATTGCCTATGCCACCTGGGGAATGGGTATCAGCGTTGCCTCCTGCATTCCCCTCGGGTCAAAGCCCTTTACTGAAGCCTCGTTCACAAAACACGATGGCAAGAATTACGAAGTTCATTTTGTGGTTCGGATGTGGGCCTTCGAGCCTAATGTTCTGCACGTGCCGACAGGCTCGACGCTCGATATTTACGCGGTGACCAAGGATGTGACGCACGGCTTAGAGATCGCGGGAACGAACGTGAACCTGATGGTCGTGCCGGGAGCGGTTGCCAACGGCCGGGTACGTTTCACCAAGCCGGGAATCTACACCATTCTTTGCCACGAGTTCTGCGGCAGGAACCACCAGAATATGAATGCGCGGATAGAAGTCGGCGACCAGTTCGCCGATCTTTCAGTGGAAGGACTTCCTGCTTCGGAGGGAATGAAACTACTGGATGCAAAAGGCTGTCTCGCCTGCCATAGCGTGGATGGTAGCGCCGGCGTGGGCCCGACTTTCAAAGGAGCATGGGGCGCGCCGCTGCAACTGGCCGACGGCAGCACTCGCACCCTTGACTCAGCGTTGTTTGTCGAAAAGGTCCATCATCCGGACACCATTTCGATCAAGGACTTTCCGCCGGTGATGCCGGTAATACCTTTGACCGACGACGAGATCGCACAGATTGAAGCGTATCTGGAGGGACTACAAAAGTAATGGAACTCCAACCGAACTTGCGCAGAATCATCCTGGCAGAGCTGCTGGTTCCCCTTGCCCTTTTCATCTTCGGCGCCTATCACGGCGTGCTGCAAACCATGTACCTCTCGGGAGTGATTCGAGCGACTTCTGTGGCCGGCATCGATTACTACCAGGGCCTGACCGCTCATGGAGTTATCAACGCAATCGTCCTGACCACCTTCTTTGCCGTTGCATTCGGATATACGGTCGTCAGCCAGCAATTGCAGATGCGGGTTTCCATCACCGGGGCAACACTCTCGCTGGTGTTGATGTTGTCTGGTGCTGTGATGGCAGCGACCATGATCTTTCTGGGCAAAGCCACCGTGCTCTACACGTTTTATCCGCCACTTATGGCTCACCCGTTGTTTTATCTCGGGCTGGTCCTTTTCATTGTTGGTTCCTGGATCCCGCTATTGACGTGGATTCCGGTGTATCTGCGCTGGCGGAAAGAAAATCGCGGCCAGAAAACTCCGATGGGAGTGGTGGGAATCTTCGCAACCTTCATCGTGTGGCAGATGGCGACGCTGCCCGTCGCGTTTGAAGTACTGTTGCAGCTCCTTCCCTGGTCGATGGGTTGGTCCTCCGGCGTGAACGTAATGCTGAGCCGCACGCTGTTCTGGTTCTTTGGACACCCACTGGTCTATTTCTGGCTGCTGCCAACTTATGTGCTCTACTACACTATGTTGCCCAAGCTTGCCGGCGGAAAGCTGTTCAGCGATTTTGCAGGACGCTTCACTTTTATGGCGCTCATCCTGCTTTCGTGCCCGCTGGGCCTGCACCACCAGTTCGCAGACCCTGGGATTTCAACGACGTCAAAAGGCATCCAGGGCGTCCTCACACTTCTGGTTGTTATTCCGAGCCTGCTCACGGCCTTCACGCTGGCCGCATCGCTGGAATACGCTGCGCACAAGCGCGGCGGTAAAGGGCTCTTTGGCTGGTGGAACAAGCTGCCCTATTTCAACGCTGAAGTCTGGCTGTTTCCCTATCTATTCTGCGGTCTGGTGATTTTTCTGTTTGGTGGTATCACGGGAATTATCAACGCCTCCTACAGCATGAATAACCTAGTGCATAACACTGCGTGGATTCCCGCACACTTCCACCTCACTGTGGGCGGGCCCATCTTCCTCGGCATTCTTGGTGGAAGCCTGCTGATCATCACCGGACTTCTGAAGAAGCCGGTGGTATCGGGAACCATGGCCATGATCGTGCCTTATCTATGGATGGGGGGTACATTCATTTTTTCGACCGGTCTGTTTATGGGCGGCCTGCGCGGTGAGCCTCGGCGCACCAACCTTGGCTTGACTTATATGAATCCGACTTCTCCGGCATACCGGCCCGACTGGTGGGTTCCTGCGCACATGGGCCTGGTGGGTGGTTGCATCATGGGACTCGCCGTGCTGCTTTACTTCATTGTCTTGATTCGCAGCCTGGCAGCAGCACCGGTAGCCGCGCTCGCGAACGTGCCGTTTTTATTGCCGACCAGCGAGCCATATCACGACGAAAACGTGCCGGCGGTGCAAAACTTCGCGCCGTGGGTGGTGGCTGCGGTACTGCTTTGCGCAGCGGCATATTACGTGCCCATTCACGACATTGTGAAGAACGGCATTCCCACCGCGCCCGGCTTCAGGCCCGATAGTCCGTCCGCCGTGAACAAGACCCATTGAGGAGCATGCGAATCAAGCGCCATTTTCTTCTGCTGGCATTGGCCATGGCTCTGGCCTCGGGCGCCAGCGCTGTCGCGGCTGTGCCGGCAGGCATGAATGCAGGAAAGATCCCCGACATGACCGTCTGGGATGAAGCCAATGTGCAGCACTCCTTGTGGGATGAATTGCGGGCCGCCGGATCGGGGCCTGTGATTGTTCTGCCGGTTTACACGCGCTGCACCATGAGCTGTCCCATACTGGCGCGGATGCTGGTTCAGCAAACCGCACAGTTGAGCGGCGGCGCACCCTATCGAGTGCTCATCTTTTCTTTCGATCCGGGCGACGACGCCGAGGCCCTGCGCCAGTTTCGCGCGCAAAAGAATCTTCCGCCGTCATGGATACTGGTGCACTCTGGAGCCGCGGACATCCGGCGCTTTTGCGATTTCTTCCACTATTCGATCATGACCGAGGGAACGGTCATGATCCACACCAACCAAATGTTTCTGCTGGACCGCAATTTTCAATGGAGAGCCACATTCATTGACGAGAGCTGGGATGCAGCAGAGCTACGCACCTGGATGAAGAGAGTGGATTCCCCCGGAGTTTTGGGGTGGTTCGCAATGAATCCGGAGATGCTGGTTTATATCGGCTTCGGTGGAATGTTGCTCAGCCTCACGCTGATCCTGGGATCGCTAATCAGGCGCCCCCGATCTTTGCCAAGCGGAGCTACTTCTAAATAGCAACGGCATCGACAAGGGCCCCATCGCGATACACGTTGTTCATCGAGACGATTCCAGACAAGCCGGAAGATCCGGCATACCAATTCAGAAGACTCCTAAACTAGCGACGATTGAGTACTCGCAGGATGCCGGTTAGAAGCATGGCAGGGGAAGGTGGACAGCCGGGAATATAGGCGTCAACCGGAATCACCGAATCGACGCTGCCAGCTACAGCGGGACTTGCGGCGAAAATTCCGCCGCTGCATCCGCAGGCGCCAACTGCAATGACAAGCTTCGGCGACGGAGTGGCTTCATAGGTTCTTTTCACTGCCTCAGCCATATTGCGCGTTACGGGCCCGGTTACGAGCAGCATGTCGGCATGCTTGGGCGACGCAACGAAGTGAATCCCGAAACGCTCCAGATCGTAGTAAGGGTTGGTGAGCGCGCCAATTTCTGCCTCGCAGCCGTTGCACGAGCCGCCATCAACCTGGCGAATGTTCAATGCGCCGCCCACGATTGCACGAATCTCTCGTGCGGCAGCAGTTAACGCAGCTTCGTCGCAAGGGATTTCGACGCCGCGCTCAACATCCCACTGGCGCACAAGCGCTTGCCTGCTGACGCCGCACGGTACGCTTTTCGCCTGGACGAAGGCGCCTTCGCCAACTTCGATGCAATGCCCGCAGCCAGTACATTTGCCGTAGTCCAGCGAAAGAATCGTGCGCCCTTCGATTTCGTTGATTGCAAGCGCGGATATACCACACGAATCAACTGCACGGCGCGCGATTGCTGCGCTCAACGCTAGGGCATGAACGTCGGGCATTCGGCTGCCCAGGGAATTGGCGAGTAACTCCTCGACCGATACGAGCACGTTGGGGCTGCTCAAGCTCCGTTGGATGATGTCGAAGATCATCGGTCACATCCGGAATAGGACAAGTTGAAGCTCTTATTGATAAGCGGAAAATCCGCGCTGATGTTTCCGGCGACAGCGAATGGCAAGCTTGGCCAGTTCTGGAACGAAGGCGATTTAATGTGGCAGCGAGCGATCCGGCCGTCGCGAATCCTGATCCAATAGAGCAGTTCACCACGCGGCGATTCGACTGCGGAGAATCCTTCGGCGCTTCCGTCGCGGGGCACCGGTGTGCTGATAATGCCTGCGGCCAGGCCATTCAGAGTGCCTTGTATCAGAAGTGCAGACACGCGCGTTTCCTCAATGCGCATGCGCGCCCGGGACAGCACATCGCCTTGTTGAAAGTGCGGAGTCTCGACCGTGATATTGCGATAGTGGCCATAAGGGTGATCGTGCCGGACGTCGATCCTGACACCGCTCGCGCGCGCCACCGGGCCCACTACGCCAAGGTCGCGGGCAATCTTGTTGCTCAGGATTCCCGCTCCTTCGAACCTGTTCAACACTGAAGGTGTGTCAAGAATGATGCGGGCCATCTCAGCAAAATCGGTGGCAGCGAGCGCAATCGCATTTCCGAACTCGCGCGCACTTTCAGCAGTGAGGTCGCGCTTCACGCCTCCCGGTTTTGCAATACCGCGCCAGAAACGCGTGCCAAAGCTGCGGGCTGATGCCTGCAGCAGCGACTCCTTGATGCGGGCAGTGTAGGCGGCGGGAACCACGCACCCTACGTCGCCACACAGTGCGCCGACATCGGCAATGTGAGCGATCATGCGTTCAAGCTCAAGCCCGAGGAGGCGAATAGCCCTGCCGCGCGGCGGAACAGAAATGCCAAAAGCGTTTTCGACGGACTGGCAGTAAGCGACGGCGTGCGCAAAGCAGTTGTCGCCTGAGACGGACTCGGCCAGCGCAGGCCCATCCATGATAGAAGTGCCTTCAAAAAGTTTCTCAGTGCCTTTATGCGTATAGAAGAGTTGAGGCTCGAGGTGGAGAACAGAATCGCCCATCACACTGAAGCGGAAGTGGCCGGGTTCGATAATTCCCGCATGAACGGGCCCGACTGGTAGCTCGCAAACGCCGACTCCCTGCACCTGAAGAAAACGATATTCAGCAGTATGTGAAACGAGCGGACGTAGATCGGGATGGCCGTCGATCTCGATTCCGTACTGATCATACAGTTCGCGTTCATGCCATGCCGCCGCGGGTGAAATCGGCGTGGCGGACGGAAGTGCACCTGTGACTTGCACACTCATGCTGCGATATTCGCGATTCACGTCGGCAATGTAATGAACGCGCTTCGCCCCGCTCTCGTCCACACTGCCAAAAATCGAGACCAGGCGCGTGTTGCTGCTTTCCAAAAGTCGCAGCGCATCTTCTGCACTACCCTCCCCGCCTCTCGTCGTCGCACTTATCGTCATTGCAGCACCACCAATGCTCTTTGCAGTAAGTATGCAAATGCGTCAGGAATGCGAACGCCGAACAGCCCCAGGAGCGCCGTACAAACGCCCATCACGGCGAAGTCGGAAGGCAGAAGCTTCAGCTTGGATGGAACGTCAGCCCGTTTGCCTGCCAGCATGCGTTGAAAGTGGTGTAACAAAGCGCCGAAGACGACAGAGAGCGACACCATAAGCAGGATGGCGATTAGATATCGAGACGCGCTGAAAGCAGCGGTCAGGATCATGAATTCACTGATGAACAAACCAAAGGGCGGCATACCGACGATAGCGAGGCTGCCTACTACCAGGCCGGCACTGGTCCAGGGCATCGAGCGCGCCATGCCGTGAATGCGCCTCATCCGCAAGGTGCCAAAGCTCTCGCGCACGTTGCCCGCTGTAAAGAACATCAGTGCCTTTGCGACCGAGTGATTGAAGGTGTGCAACAGCGCTCCAAACAGACCCAAGGGTCCGCCGAGTCCGACGCCGATTGCGATAATCCCCATGTGTTCGATGCTGCTATAGGCGAGCAGGCGCTTCAGGTCGCGCTGAACCACCATGAGCAGCGCCGCGACGCTAACCGAAAGGCCGCCGAAGATCAGCAACAAAGTATGGCTGAATCCGCTGCCGATTGCGTGCGATGTAATCGCGTCGAATCGCAGGAGCGCATACATGGCACAATTCAGCAGTACCGCAGAGAGCATTGCGCTGATGGGCGTAGGCGCCTCTGCATGCGCATCCGGAAGCCAACTGTGCATTGGAACAAAGCCGATCTTGGTACCATAGCCCACCGCAACGAAAACGAAAGAGAGTTTAATCAGGTCTCGTGTGGCGCCGAGATTTGGCGCGGCATTCATCAATGCTGCCCAATCGAGAGCGGACTCGGGATTGACACCGCTCTTGACTGCCGCCAGATAGAGCGCAATCGTGCCGAAGAGAGCGAATGCTATTCCCACGGTGCAAACAACGAGGTATTTCCATCCCGCTTCGACAGCGCCTTTTGTGTTGTAAAAACCAACCAGCAGCGCCGAGGCCAACGTAGTGGACTCCACGCAAATCCAAAGCATGCCCAGGTTCGCCGAGAGATAGACCGCCATTATGGTGAAGACGAAAAGGAAAGTCAGGCTGTAGAACCATCGCGGCGAAGAGAAGCGTCCGGCGGGAATGTGGCGCAGATAGCCGATGGAGTACACCAGCACGAGTGCGAGGATCACGCCGACATTCAGCAAGAAGAAGGCGGTAAGGCCGTCAGCCCGCAGATACCGTCCAACTTGCATCACACCGGCAGAGCGAATTCTCCAGACGGCATTCGCGATTGCAGCCACCTCAAGTGCTCCTGCCGACATAGCCACGCGGACCGCGCGCCTTGACTGTTTGCAGGTCAAGACGGTCAAGGCAGCGAGGAACGGAACCAGAAGTAGAAGAACCAGAGTCATTGAATCAGCCCCTCAACCGTCGCAACTTGGAAACATCCAGGTGCTCGAAGGTGTCGCGAATGCGAAAGACAAACAGCCCCATCAGGAAGACGCCCATCAACAGGTCGAAGAAGATGCCGATCTCGATTACCAAGGGCATGCCGAAGGTAGTTGTCAGTGCGGCCAGAAGAATCCCATTCTCGAGCACGAGCAGCCCCATGACTTGCATGAGAGCTTTCTTGCGACTGACCATCAGAAACGCGCCGGCCAGCAACAACGCAATGGCGGCGGCAAGCATGTCTTCGTCAAGCCGCAGTGTTTTTGCGTAGGGTGCGACGGCGAAGAAAGACAAGAGAATGAGCGCTGCCATGATGAAGACGGACTGAGCTCCTGTTGTGGAAGAGGCGACGTCTTGCGAAGCCTTGAGGTTCCTCACGATGCGAAACAGCAAGTAGGGTATGGCAACAACTTTCACCACGATGACCAATGCGGCCACGGCGTATGATTCCACCGACTTTCCAGCGTAGGCCACCGCTAGTATCTCCGCGGCCATGATCGCCGATTGCACGCTGAACAGCACAATGCAGGTGGAGATTCGTTTTGCCGAAGCCATCATCAGCAAGGTGATAAACAGGAACACCGCGGATGAAGCCAGTGCCTTTGCGACTGCTAATTCAATCAGACCCATGCCTCACCTCATCAGCGCTGTGAACGCCACTGCGAGAATGGCCAGTGCCGAAGCCATCCCCAGAAAATCAGGAACCAGATACATGCGTAATTTTGCGATGCTGCTCTCAATGACAGCGATGGCTATCGCTGACACCGCAAGTTTTAGTGAAAACGCGCCTAGAGCAAGAACGAGGCCAACAATCGAAGCGCCGGTAGCCATTCCCCATGGCGCAAACACCGCGACGAGCAGCGCCAGAATAAGTGTGAGCTTGATGGCGCTGGCCCACTCTATGAGGGCAAGGCTCGGACCGGAGTACTCCAGCACCATGGCCTCATGAAGCATCGTCAGTTCAAGGTGCGTTGCGGGATTGTCAACCGGGACGCGCCCTGTTTCAGCGATTGCAACCAGGACCATCGCTCCCAGTGCAAATACGTATACCGCGGAAAGATGCAATGGATATTGCTGCACGGTAGCGAGCACGATGCCTGACAAGGAAATCGTGTGCGTGAGAATAGCGACCGAGGTCAAAGCCAAGAGCAACGGAGCTTCCGCGAGGGCCGAGACCAGAGCTTCGCGGCTTGCGCCCATTCCGCCGAATGAACTGCCCCCGTCCATTGCCCCGAGCATCAGGAAGAATTTGCCAACCGCCAGCAGGTAAACGAAAAGAATGAAGTCGCCACCCAAACCAAATAGTGCGGATGAATGCAACACCGGCACGAACACCGCGGCCGTCACTGTAACTGCAAACAGAATGACAGGCGCGAGGCGGAAGAGCCCGGAAGCAGTGTCAGCTACGAGGTCCTGTTTGCGAAAAAGCTTCAGCAGATCAGCATAAGGGCGCAACACGCTTGCACCGCGGCGGTTCTGTATCCGCGCCTTGATGCGCGCGATGACGCCACGCACCAGCGGAGCAATTGCAATCAGCAGTAATGCCTGGATCACATCGATTGCAGGATTCATGCGAACCTCATAAATACAAGCAGCGTGATGAGCGCCAGGAAGATGTAGAGCAGGTACACCTGCATATTTCCTGTTTGTAGCCTCCGCAGGCGAGCAGCCATGCCAACGATCGCATCCACTGCGGGGCGGTAGAGCGACTTCTCGAACGACGTGGTTCGAACCGAGCGGTAAACGATCGATTTCGGGAAGTACGGCTCTTGCTCGTACACCACATCGACGGTCCGATCCGCCTCATAGACTCTTGAGAAAACCTTGCGCAGCGGTTTGGAGAATGCAGCGGAAGAGTATTGCATCCGGCTGTCCAGGGCAGGAAGACCGCAGGCCCAGGTGGGAGTAACGCGCTTGATGCGACGAATTCCGGCAACCAAAATTATTACGACGCATACGCAAGCGGCGATCAGCGGCAAGGTGTGCGAAATGGGAAGCGCGGCTTCCGGCAACGCTGGGCTATGCATCAGCTCTTGCCCCAGCGCCATCAGCGGAATCAGCACCAGGCCCGGCAGGATGCCGAGGGCCACGCACGCTGCGGCCAGCAGGGCCATTGCCACCTGCATTGATGTTGCCACTTCGGTTGCGTGCTCTGCCTCGACGCTGCGGGCGCGCCCAAGAAAGGCGATGCCGTAAAGCTTGGCAAAACAGGCAGCGGCGATTCCACCGATCAAGGCCAGCACTCCAGCCATGAGCGGCAGAATGATGGCAGACGATATCCCGGGGAGTTCCGCACCCTCGATGAAACTGCGGAACAGCATCCATTCGCCGACAAAGCCATTGAACAGCGGCAACCCGATGATCGAGCAACAGCCAATCAGAAAAACCGTGCCGGTGACCCGCATGCGTTTCAACAGGCCGCCCAAAAGCTCGATATCAAGCGTGTGCGTGGCGTCGGCAATGGCGCCCGCTCCAAGAAACAGAAGGCTCTTGAACAGCGAGTGATTGAGTGCGTGCATCAATGCGGCGACCAGCGCAAGCGTCGCCCACACCGGCGAGTTGTTGGCCATGAACACAAGCGCAGCGCCGAGGCCAAGATAGATGATCCCTATGTTCTCAACGCTGCTGTAGGCTAGCAGCCGTTTCAAATCGTGCTCTGTGAGAGCATAGAGAATTCCGAGCAGGCCGGTCACTGCGCCAGTCAGCAGCACCAAGTATCCCCACCAGGTTGGGCCTCCGCCAAGAAAGTCGAATGTGAAACGAATGAACCCGTAAATCGCGGTTTTCAGCATCACGGCGGACATAAGAGCCGAGACCGGGCTCGGCGCAATGGGGTGCGCCTTGGGAAGCCAGAGATGAAAAGGAACAATGCCTGCTTTTGTACCAAAGCCGACGAACGACAACAGAAAAATGGCGGTGCGCAAGCCCAACGGCATGGATGCCGCGGCAGCGCGCATGGATATGAAGTCAAGACTGTTCGCGTGGGGAAGGAAGAGAAAAAAGCTCGCAATCACTGCGGCGGCGCCGGCATGCATCATTACGAGGTAAATGAAAATGTTGTGCCTGCGCCGCTCGGAGGCGCCGTCAATAATGATGAGCCCGGCCGAGAACAACGTCATCAACTCCCACCCGAACAGGAACGCAAATGCGGTTGAGGCAGTGACGACGAGCGCCATCGAAAGCAGGAAGAGCGGCAGAAGCGCCCACATCCAATCAGCCTTCGCTCCGCTGTAATGGCGCTCCACGTATGAGGTTGAAAACAACGTAACCGGAACGCCTACGGCGCAGATAAGCAAAAGAAAGAATGCGCTCAGCCGGTCAACTGTGAGCGCGAACGGAAACGGTGTCGCCCACGAAAGATCCAGAGCAAGTCTGTCGCCTCGCCAGAAACTGAACCCTGCAACAACCGTGCCAGCCAGCAGCGCAAGCAGCAGGAGCAAGGAGGGCAGCACCCGCGTTCCTCTGTTGCGCCGGCAAAGCAGCGTTACTGCCGGGATAATCAGCAGCGCAACCAGGAACGAATTGAATGCGGTTTGCATCATAGAGAATCGTTTGAGACAGGCGCTGATCCAACTGTCTTTCTTTCACCGATCGGGGCTACTCCGTTACACGAACGCAGCCTCATTTGGCTCCGGTGGGGTTGAGTTGTGAAAGAAGGTCTCGGACATTGATGAGTTGGTTATTAAAAATCTCCCGCGCATCGGCGAGCAGTCGAATGATTGCCGGGTCGGAGATGGAATAAAAGACGTTTTGCGCTTCCTTGCGGGCAACCACGATGTTGCTCTTGCGCAAGACTGCCAACTGCTGAGAGAGCGTGCTCTGCTCAACAGCGAGCCGCGCGCTCAGTTCGCTTACGCCGGCCTCGCCCGAACATAGCGAATCCAGAATCCTGATTCGCAGGGGGTGTGCGAGGGCTTTGAAGAACTCTGCCTTGAACTGCGCCATCTCTGACATTTGTATATATAAATGTATAGATATAAAGAAACCGAGTCAACCGGGAAGCGTTGTGGGGTCAGGCGCACCGCACTTGACGCCTACCGGGCGGCTCACGGGCCGACTGACCAATAACTTCTATTTAATCTGCTGCTTAGAGATTCATTATCGAGACTATCTCAGCGATATGGGTTCCTGTTTGCCGGTGAGAACGAAGCCGCAGGC
>PKXI01000417.1 GCA_003133425.1 Acidobacteriaceae bacterium | reverse complement strand
TAAATTAGAAATGCTCTAGTGTTCTCGAAGCGGCCACTTGGCAGAAGTGCAAGCAAAACAACACGGCGCGCCCATTGCAGGATGCGCCGCACTTTTGCCATATCGATACATCGGGCACCGCGCTATTTCGCTGGCGCCTTCGACACCGGCTTCTTGACTGGCGCTTTGGCCGCTGAGGCTGTATCGGCAAGAGCCTGGTCGATGAGCTGATAAAGTTTGCTGCGGTCAACGACCTCGACAAATGGAGCGCCCTTGCTGTTCGCCGTGACCACCCAGATGGTAGGCGTGTGCTCAATGCCAATGCGCTGACCGAGTGCGTAGTCGGCCTTGACCTCGTTGGCGAGCTTGCCCTGCGGATCGAGAGCAAACGGCAGTGCGAGGCTGCGGCTCTTGGCGTAGGTTGCAGTGTATTGAGTCAAATCGCCGGGGTTATTGATCGAGATCTGGTTGGCGAAGATATAGTCGCGGTAATCGTCGCCGATCTTCTTGCTCTTGGTGTCGAACCAGCGCGCATTCACCGCCGCATTAAAGCTCCAGTTATGCATGGGGAGCGGGAAGTCATGACGTACCCAGGGGATCTGGTACTTCTCGGTGGCTTCCTTCAGAAGCGGGTTGGCGTGGGCGCAGTCAGGACACTCCATGTCTTCGAATTCGACGATGGCCACGCGTGCGCCGGCGGGCGGTCGAAGCGCAGAAGGTTCGTGAACCGGAGTTGTAGGCGGAGCGCCAAATTGCGCGTGCGCGGTGGCTGCCATCAGCAGCGCTGTTCCGGCGAGGCCCAGAAACAGGCCAATGCGGTTGCGGCGATTCCAGATTGAAGGTGCAAGAGCAAACAAACGAGACATATTAATTGGACGACTCCCTATCCCCATTGTAACGGGAGAGATGCGGGAAAGGCGCGGCTATTGGCGTTCGCGGCGGCGGGCGGCCATCCATTGGCGCCATTTATAGTCAGCGAACACCGATGCGAGAACTACCAGCAGCACCACAATGCCCAGCAGAATCTTCATCGCGCTTTCATAATCGCACGAGTGGAGTGCTATGAAGTCAATAAAGAGCAATAAATAGCCTATCTCCCCTCAGCCGATTCGAAGAACGCAGAAATCGGTGAGTGTGCGGCAGAGACCAGCCCCTTGCATTACCCTTATCGCTGCAGCATTTTCAATGCTCCTGGGGATTTCTACTTGCGCATCATTCTTTCGAATATCGGTACTCTTGGCGACGTTAATCCGTTGGTTGCGATTGCGCTGGAGTTGAAGCGGCGTGGACATGTCCCGGTGTTGGCGATGCCGGCGGTATATGAGTCGAGAATCAGGCCGCTCGGGCTCGAGTTCTGCTCTGTCCGGCCAAATATCGACCCAACCGACAGCCTCCTGATAGAAATGATTTACGACATAAACAAGGGCACGGAGACGGGACTGCGCAAATTCCTGTTTCCGGTGCTGCGACAGACCTACGACGATCTCCTTGCTGCCGCTACCAAGCCCGAACGTGCCGACCTGTTGATACTCGGAGAGCTTAACTATGCTGGGCCGCTGGTCGCCGAGGTCACGGGGATTCCCTGGGCAAGCTACGTGCTGGCCCCTCTTTCGTTCTTCTCTGCATTTGACCCACCTGTGCTTCCCCCATTCCCGAGGCTCGCGCGGGTGGATAAGTTGGTCCCGGGTTTTGGCCGGGTGATCAGGCGGGTCGCGCGATTTGTGAGCCGCAAGTGGCCGCAGCCAATTTACGATTTGCGCCAGAAATTGGGACTGCCGAGGGGCACGAATCCCCTCTTTGACGCCAAGCACTCGCCGAACCTGGTGTTGGCTCTGTTTTCGCGCGTTCTGGGCGTTGAACAGAAGGATTGGCCCTCGCATACCCTTATCACCGGCTTCTGCTTTTACGACGCAGACGCGGGAAACGCGGCGCTGCCAACTGAGTTGGAGAAATTTCTGGGTGCGGGCGAAGCGCCTGTGGTCTTCACGCTGGGGTCGGCTGCCGTACTCGCGGCAGGAAACTTCTACGAGCATTCGGCGCAGGCGGCCATACAGCTTGGTGTGCGGGCTGTGTTACTCATCGGGTCGGACCCGCGCAACCGGCCTAAGCAGTCGCTTCCCGACTCGATCTGCGTGGCGGAGTATGCGCCCTACTCAGCCTTGTTTTCGCGTGCGTCGCTCGTGGTGCACCAGGGCGGAGTGGGTACCACCGCGCAGTGCCTGCGCGCGGGCAAGCCCATGCTCATCATGCCGTACTCGCACGACCAGCCCGACAATGCGCGCCGCATGCGACGGCTGAAGGTCGCGTTGTCGATTGAAAAGGGAAGTTACACGCCACTGCGGGTGGCGCGCAAAATGAAAGCAATACTGGCCGAGCCGCAGTTTGCGCTGCAGGCGCAGAGAGTCGCAAAGCAGCTTGCCCGGGAAGATGGCGTACGAACAGCGTGCGATGCTCTGGAGCGGCTTTACCTGGATACTCGAAAGACTGGTTGAATCTCATGCAAACCCATCCTTGAATCTAACAACGATGCAAGGATGGGGTACCAGCCATAACAAAGCCGGCGCACTGACCGCCCGGCCTCGCATTTCTCTACAGCATTTTCGAGTTGAGNNCACTGACATCCATCGCAACTGTAAACACCCCGGCCTCGCACTTCTCTAACGCAACAGCGCTGAAGCGGCCCACAAAATCGGGGCCTGACCGTGAAAGTCCCCGGTTTTACGCCCGCGCGCCAGGTAGTAGTCCAGGCTGTTCAGCTTGTTGGTGCCTTCGCACACGCTGGTCGTGTTGTCGTTCTGGTCGATGTAGCCGATTACCGCGAGCCACCCCTTCCGGCCAGCGGGTCCATACGTGCCTGCATCAAGCCAGCCGTTCTTGACCCCGGTAATCATGGCAAACGTAAACATCGCAGAGCTTGAAGCCTCCGGCCAGGCTTCGTCATGGTCGATGAGTTGCCGCCACATCCCGTCTTTGCCCTGGTACTGCAACAGCGCGGCCATCATCAGCTTGTAGCCCTTCACAATGCGGGCACGCTGCGGATGGTCTGCCGGCAGATCGCGCAGCGTCTCCGCCATGCCAGCGGCCACCCAGCCGTCCCCGCGACCCCAGAAGAAGGGCACATCCGGAGCGTGATAGAAGAGGCCGTTCGGCTGTTGCAGCTTATCGAGATAAGCGGCCATTTCATTTGCGTCCCGGTCGAGATACTTTTTGTCTCCTGTGGCCCGGTAAGCCTCCAACTGCAGGATCGTCAGCATATACATATCGTCGATCCAGAAGCGGGTTTCTGCCGAGAGCCCATCCGGTTGCGGATTCTCCCATTGCCGGTCGGCCCACCATGTTCCGTAAGCCAGATACTTTGGGTCCTTGGTTTGAATCGCGATCTCCAGCGGTACTGTGCCAAAGATGGAGTCGTCCACGTGATGGCGCTTGGGGATTCTGGCCTTCTCGGCGCCGCCTGGCATCAGCGGCTCGAACTTCTTGATCAGCCGGTCGCGCAGGTCGTTGTCTTGGGTCAATTGAGCGAAGGTCAATCCGCCATACCATGTGGCAACTTCGCCATAAAAAATAGTGCCAGTGCCCTGGTGGGGTGTGGGGATGAAGTGTTCGGCAACGCGCTTGCCAACTTCTTTTGGAGAACTCCCGGCAGGCCAGTTGCTGAAGTAATCCTGCTGAGCCGAAAGCGTTGACGCTCCGGCGGGCAACAACAGGCCCAGAGCGACGATCTTCATGAAGACGTTCATTTGCAGCTCCCATCAGATTGGTTGGTTGATTGAATCGGGGCTCCGGTGTCCTGTAAAAATGGAGCGCCGCCCAAGATCACAATTCAGTGTCAGCGCCCGTCAGTGATGGCCGGACATTCCGCGCTCTGGAATGGCGATTCTCAGTTCGACTGCAATTTGATAACACGGCAGGATCGTGCGTCAAACTGCCTGAGAACGCTGTGGATTCCGACATTTTCAGGCGGCGTAATCCGGACATTGAATGGCTCTGCGCTCAACTCGTTGCCTTCTTGCTCGTTCCCGTCGGTGCTCGAACTCCGAGCCCGTCGCGGTGACGGCACTGAACTCCAGGACATTTGCCGCCAGGGAAAACAGAACGTCCTATTCGATATGAAAGTGCTCCTGATAAAGCTGTCGCATATTTTTTGAGAGCGTGTATTCTGAACGTGAGGGAGCTGAATGATCCGGCTCAAGCGCGTCTCTGAAGTGCCCAGCGCCTCCGACGGCGCACGGTTCCTTGTCGAGCGCCTCTGGCCCAGAGGGATCAAGAAATCCTCGCTCCCGATTGAAGCCTGGCTCAAAGATGTAGCGCCCAGTACTGAGCTGCGGAAGTGGTTTGGGCACGAACCGGCGCGGTGGAACGAATTCCGGACGCGCTACTTTACCGAGCTGGACGAAAAACCTGCTGCCTGGTTGCCGCTCCTCAAGTCCGCGCGTCACGGCACGGTCACGCTGATCTACAGTTCCCGCGACTCTGAATGCAACAATGCCGTCGCCTTGTTGGATTTTCTGGCGATGAAGCTCGCATCTGGCGTCGGGCTGCATGATGCCTGAAGAACTACACCACGCGAGCAGCTAATTTCAGAACGCCAAACGATTCCGGAGCGTGAAAAGTTGCCTTGTGCGTAGGCTGCCAGGCGATCAGTTTGAGATTCGGCGCAGCCCCCTGGCCGCGATAGAAGTTGATCCGCAATTCGTTGCCGGCAACAATGGGGCGGCTGTCAATGGACGGCCAGGGAATGCGCATGAAGCCATACCAGATTTTCTGAGACACATCGATCCTTGCCGCAACCTCGCAGCCCGATTCCCATACCCAGCCAACTTCATGGGGAGGATTGTCGAGGTTCACATCCAGGTCGACCCACTCGCCCTGAGGAGAGACCTCGAACTCCTTGTATCTGCGAATGTTCTTGAAATCCGAGCCAACAAAGACTTCAGCCACATCCCAGTTCCACAGCTCGTATGTTTCGGCGGTGAGATTCGGATCGGGCTTCAGGTTGAGCTCTTGATAAGGACAAATGAAGAGGAGGTACAGGCTCTTGAGCGTCCAGCGGATGAGGATTTTGGTTTCATGGCCGGGGATCGGATTGCCCAGATTGTCATTCGCGGCAACCACAGACGAGGCATCGGCCCAGAATTTGGAATCGGGGTTGGTATCCGGCTTGGAGTCGTGATCCACAAACCGCGCAATTGCCAGATTGGAGTGGCCGGAAGGGCCGGTTCCAGCGTTGTGAGAGTCTCTTTCCATTCGATCCAGATCCTTTCCCAATTTCTTTCGCGTGCTTCACGTACCCTGCTCAGTGCGGGATTCTCTTGTCCCGAAAATGCAACGGGCGGCCTTCTGCGGGCCGCCCGTAGGATACAGCTTTGAAGTCCCTTACGCCGTAACCGGTTCAGTAGCGATCACATTCACCGGCGTCAACCAGCCAAAGCGGTCCGGTTTCAGTCCGTTGGCAATGCCGA
>PKXI01000217.1 GCA_003133425.1 Acidobacteriaceae bacterium | reverse complement strand
CGAGGCGAATGTGACCGATGAGTCGGTAAAGGACGTCGACCTGTACGTGGCGACGGGCCGCGACAAGCATAGCGACGCGGTGGAGAGGAGCAACGATCCGCCGCCCGCGGATGCATCGCCGAAAGAGACGATGCGCAGCAAGTTGCAAAGCGAAGCTGGACGCGCGGTGTACAAGATGCGCAAGGCGATCGTCGAGCCGGTCTTTGGACAGATCAAGGAACAACGCGGTTTTCGCCGCTTCAGCCTGCGCGGCAAGCAGAACGTCTGCCGCGAGTGGAAGCTGGTGTGCGCGGTGAGCAATCTGCTGAAGCTGTTCCGTGCCGGTTGGGGTCTGGAAATGGCATAAAACGGCGGGGAAAGGCACCGTTTTACCCGAAACCGCACTGAAACCTCGCTATAAGCCGCCAACCGAATCACTGCCTGCGCGCCCCCGTTCGACTACCTGCCCGCAAACTGCTGGGTCGGACTTGTTTAAAACGCTATGACCGACAAACTCCTAGAAGCTGCTCTACGCGATTCCCATCACGCGATTCAAAAAACCCACAATGTATTTCCAGACAAGGTAATAGCCTGCAACTGCGGCCAGAAAAATAGCGGCAAGCAGAGCATAGGGGACGTGCAGGATATGGAACCAGATGATGCCCTGAGCGGCGATCTGCAAGAAGCCCAGGCAGCTGGCAACCAAAGCACCGATTGGCGCACCGAGGAATGGCAGAATTCCCCCGTGAACGCCGATGGGCAGATGTGTGACGGTGCGCGACGCAAGGTAGAGCATATTCCAGAGACCAAAGAGCGAGGGCACAACGGCCATCGGAAAGATAACGAACCGCTCAATGGGAACAGGAACGCCTAGTATCAGGCGCAAGGTGATGAATCCCGTCAGCATCAGCGGCAACACAAGCGTCGGAACAAAGATTCCGGCAAGATAGGCGCGAAGATATGGGTGAGTGTTCATGGGGTTCTCCTTGTTTGCGGGCGCGCTTTGCTGGTGCTCTGTCCGCGGGTTCTAGAGGTAATAGAGAAGCATTGGAATCGACGCCGGGAAAGCAACCGTTACGGCCACCACGCCAGCCAGTAGGGCCCAGTCGAACCAAACCCAGTTGAGTCGCGGTTGCGCGGCTCGGTGAGCGTCGAGTCGGCGGAGTACCGCGGGCCACAAATCGATACTCGGCTCTGGCGCTGGCTCGGCTTCGGCCCCAACGGGCGGCATAGCCTGCCGGAGCAGCTCTTTGATTCGGTCCTCATCGTGTGCATTCATGGCGTGATTCCCTGCCTTTCAAGATCCTTCCTGAGCAATCGAACGGCGCGAAATACGCGCAGTTTAACGGCCGTGACGGAGATGCCAAGTGCCGCGGCAATCTCCTTGTGCGGCTGCTCCTCCACAACTGAGAGAATGGCCGCAACCCGCAACCCGTGCGGAAGTCGTTCGAAGGCCTGCTCGGTCTTCATGCGAATTTCGGCCGTCACTCCGGGATTCGCAGCCACCACCATCTGGTCCGCGATCAGTTCCGCGGTCAGTTCGCTTTCGGGCTTACGCGATCGGAGCCAGTCCAGGGTTACGTTTGTGGCGATGCGACGCGCCCAGGGCTCGAATCCGCGCGTAGCCTCAAAGCGTGCGCGGGCCTGGTAAATGCGCCAGAAGGTCTCCACCGTAAGGTCCTCGGCTGCAGCCGTGTTACGGACAATACGCAGAATCCAGCCGTAGAGGGCACGCTGATGGAGGCGGAAGAGCGCTTCGAAGGCGTCCTGATCGCCCTGGCGGAACTTCTCCAGGAGATCAGAAGCCTGGTCAGGTTCGCGAATCAGCACGCCGTTCGACCCACTGCGCATCCGCTTGCCCCTTCTATCTGCACTTACGAGAGAGGACCTAGAAAGGTTACACGCAAACCAGACCAGCACGACGCAACAACCGGCCTGCGCCCCGCGAGAACTCTCCTGCTAGGCGATAAATGCTCACATAAAGCGATTTTCTCCAGAGCCTGACGCTTGACAGGGGTTTCAGAGGCACATTAGAGTTGGGCGCGACGGGAGGGCTGCATTTTCGCGGTTGGGAATGCCGCGGAGCAGGCAGGACCGTCTGCGAGGTAGCACGATGAAAAGTTTTGGAATGCGGATTGCGGTGGCGGGATTGCTGTGCTGCGGTGCGGCTTGGATGGCGGGGGCGCAGGATGCCAAAAAGCCCGCGTACTTGAATCCCAGCCTGCCTGCAGAGCAGCGGGCGGCGGACCTGGTACAGAAAATGACGCTCGAAGAGAAAGCCACTCAGCTTGTGAATCAGGCGCGGGCCATTCCTCGGCTCGGCGTTCCGGCGTATGACTGGTGGAGCGAGTCGTTGCACGGCGTTGCAGTGAACGGGACGACGGAGTTTCCCGAGCCAGTGGGCCTGGCGGCGACGTTCGATGTATCGACCATTCACACGATGGCCGTCGCCATCGGCACCGAAGGACGCATCAAGCACGCGCAGGATGTGCGCGCCGGGCACAGCGACATCTTTGAGGGGCTGGACTTCTGGGCGCCGAACATCAATATCTTCCGCGATCCGCGCTGGGGCCGCGGCCAGGAGACTTACGGCGAAGACCCCTTCCTCACAGCACGGATGGGCGTGGCCTTCGTCACTGGAATGCAGGGCGACGATCCGCACTATTACCGCGTGATCTCCACCCCCAAGCACTTTGCCGTTCACAGCGGGCCTGAACCGACGCGCCACGAGGCCGACGTAACGGTGAGCAAACACGACGAGTTGGACACGTATCTACCGGCGTTTCGCGCGACCGTAGTGGACGCCAAGGCCGACTCCGTGATGTGCGCATACAACAGCATCAATGGACAGCCCGCATGCGCGAACGAATTCCTGCTTCAGGATCAGTTGCGCGGGAAGTGGGGCTTTAACGGGTACGTGGTATCGGACTGCGGCGCGGTGCGCAACATTGTTGACGGCCACCACTACAAGCCAACACAGGCAGAGGGCTCGGCGATCAGCGTGCAGCGCGGGATGGACAACGAGTGCATCGACTTCAGGGCCAAGGTGCATGACGACCACGATTACAAGCCGTACATTGACGCAGTGAAGCAGGGCTCCCTGAAGGAGAGCGAGATCGATACGGCGCTGGTGCGGCTGTTTACAGCGCGGATGAAGCTGGGCATGTTCGATCCGCCGGAGATGGTGCCATACTCGAAGATCGATGAGAAGCTGCTGGATAGCGCGCAGCATCGTGCGCTGGCTCTGAAGCTTGCCAATGAGTCGATGGTTCTGCTGAAGAACGACGGCGTGCTGCCGTTGAAGACCAAGGGCGTGAAGATTGCCGTGGTGGGACCGCTGGCCGATCAGACAAGCGTTCTGCTGGGCAACTACAACGGAATTCCGACGCACACGGTTTCGATCATGGAAGGGCTGAAGAAGGAGTTCCCAGGCGCGACGATCAACTATGTTCCCGGCACGGGATTTCTGAGTAAAAAAACCTGGCCTGTGCCTGCCGAGTTGATTAGCACCGGCGGCAAACAGGGCGCTAAGGTCACTTATCTGAAGAAGGACATCATCTCCGGCGAGATCACGAAAGAAAACCAGGCAGGCCCTGCCCCGTTGGGCTCGCGGATCGACTCGTCAATCGATATCGCGGCGCATCCGCTGCCGGCAAACGTTGCCTCGGTGCAGCCGCTCACGATGCGCTGGGAAGCAACACTTACTCCAAAGGAAACCGGTGATTACAACCTCGGCGTTGAAACCGACGGATTCATTCTCTTGATGCTTGATGGCAAACGCGTGACCAATGCAAATTATCCGCATGGGCTTGAAACGTTGACCGGGCGGGTGCATCTGGAAGCCGGCAAGCCTCAACAACTGGTTGTGGAGTACGGCAACACCGGCACTGGGGCGCCGCATCTGCGCCTGATGTGGGCCAAGATCGATCGCAATGTCGATCCGGCAGCAGTGGCGGCAGCGAAGAACGCTGACGTTGTGGTCGCTGTCGCGGGCATTACCAGCGAACTTGAGGGCGAAGAGATGCCGGTGAACGAGCCGGGCTTCATGGGCGGCGACCGAACCAGTCTCGATTTGCCCAAGCCCGAACAGGATCTGCTGCAAGCCGTGGCCACGGCAGGCAAGCCGATGGTTGTGGTGCTCACGAATGGAAGCGCACTGGCAATAAACTGGGCCAAGGAACACGCCAACGCGATTCTCGAAGCTTTCTATCCAGGCGAAGAGGGTGGCACTGCCGTGGCACAGACGCTCTCAGGCACCAACAATCCCGCCGGACGTTTACCGGTCACTTTTTATACAGGCGTCGACCAATTACCTCCCTTCCAGGATTACTCGATGAAGGGACGCACTTATCGTTACTTTGAAGGGACTCCGCTTTATCCGTTCGGATACGGGCTGAGTTACACAACGTTCAGCTATGGCGGACTTAGCGTTCCCACCGAGGTGGCGGCGGGAAGCCCATTGGTTGCGGAAGTTACATTGACCAATACCGGCAGCAGGACTGGCGACGAAGTGGCACAGCTCTATCTGAATTTCCCGAAGGTTCCTGGAGCGCCATTGCGGGCACTCAGAGCTTTCCAACGCGTTCACCTGGCGGCAGGCGCATCACAAAAAGTGAAGTTTGAACTGAACCCGCGCGACATGAGCATGGTGACCGAAGCCGGAGACCCGATTGTGGCAGAGGGCGCGTACACCGTATCCGTGGGCGGCGGACAACCGAACACCGGTGCGCAGGTTGTAACGGGCAGCTTCAATGTGAAGGGCACTGTGACACTGCCGGAGTAACTTAAGACGAGTAACAAAGCAATGGGGCGCTTCCACGTTGTGGAAGCGCCCCATTGCATTTTGCGAAGGCAGTTAGTTAATTCGCAGCAGTTATCCCTTGTTTCTGCATGATCGCTCTCATCTTCAGATAAATTGAGTTCGTCCATCCGAAACCAATTTCGTTGGTTGTGTAACCTGCGCTTACCTGGACATTGGAGTTTCCGGCTACGACATTGTATTTTTCGCGAATCGTATTGTCCGCGGCAAAGCCCGCATCCACGGTGGCGTCGAAGTGTTGCGCAATGCGGGCGGCATCGGCGCGGAAGCCGAAGGCTTCAAGACCGGCAACGACAATCCAGTTGGTCGGCGCCCATCCGAACGGTTCATCCCATTGCAGGCCGGTGTTGGTATTGCTGGTCGACAAGCCGCCGGGCCGCTCAAAAAGGTTGAGCTTAGCCTCCATCTTTGTAGCTTGATCGCGTGTGGGGTAGCCGGCCCACAGAGGGTAGAACGAGGTGATATAGGCATAACTCGACGTCCGCGCATGAACAAAATCAAAGTCGGCGAATACCCCATCCTTCGGACGCCAGAGATAACGCTGGATGGCAGCAGCGCGCGCCTGCGAACGGCGATCCCAATGCGCTGCGTCCTGCGCGTTACCCAGCAGAAGTGCCAGATGCTCAAGGTCGCGCTCATAGCGATAGAGCAGGCTGTTGAGGCAGACCGGCGCGTAGTGATGCGTGTCTCCCGAAAAGGGGCCGAAGCGATTGGATGTATCGAATCCTGATTCGCGAACGGCGCGGTCGCCCAGGTAGAAGTCGCGGCTGAGACGATAGCCGTCGAACCAGGCGCGCGCGCAGACCACGCTCGCACGCACGTCGCAGCTTGTCAGCCTGAGCCTTGCCGCCTCGGCCGCATCGGGATGCTCGGAGCCCTTCAGCAGATAGGCGTCGCCGCCCTGGTGCGGATGCGCGACCAGCCAGCGGATGACGTCGGTGTAGTAGCTGCTGTCATCCGCCATCTCAGGCACCGGCCCGATTCCATAGTCGTAGTAGCGCGTCAGCCCGGTTGAACCTGCCTTGTGCTCCGGACGGGCCCAGGTGGTGTAGTCCTTTTCCGCCAGCGTGTACGCGTGCTGTAGCCATAAGCGTGCCTGCGTGCGGCCGGCGGGTGTTGCCGGAAAGCTGGCAGGGTTTTCAATGACCGCACGAATCATGGAGGTAAGAAAAGGCGGCTGCGAGCGCGTGAGGTAGTAAGTGCGATTGGCGTTGAGCACGGCGCCGTAATGCTCCACCTCGAACAGAAAGTTATCGACGATGCCTTTGGCCAAAGCTTCGCGATGATCGGCCTCAAGTCCAAGCAGGATGAAGTAACTATCCCAGCCGTACATTTCGTTGAAGCGTCCACCGGGAACGATGTAGGGATTGGGCAGATAGAGCAGCCCGGGCGTGTGCATTTCCTCCGGTCGCACGTCGCCAAGCTTTTCAATGCGGCGCGGCAACGGAATTACGCGTACGTGGCAGGTCTGTTCGAGGGCGGTTACTTTGGAAGGCGCGGAAAGATCGGCGGGGAGATAAAGAACCGGATTGGCGGCGGCCGCGCTGTCGACTTTGATGTCAGCGATCGAATTGCAATCGGTGACAGAGCGGGTCAGCGTGTCCCATGCCGCGTGAATGTACTGGAGCGTAGCGTCCGGATTGGGTGCGGCGGCCTGCTGCGCCCGGAGGTCCGCCGTTTGGATCGTTGCAGCAAGCACCGCGAAAAATGCGAGAAAAAACAAGCGAAACAATTTCATTGGAGCTCCGGCAGGAAACGCCCTGAATCTCTCGGAGTGTAACGCACCGGGTGCACTTTTTGCTCGATGCGGGAACAGTTTAGGAATCCGTGGTGTCTACACCGGCACAGTGGTTCCGAATGGGATGAACAGCGGACCTTGAGGCTCTGCTCCACGCACTTGGGTCGCGTTGAGCTGCTAAGCAGTTGCGCCTTGAAGACTCCCTGTCTCCCGGCCCGCGCGACTGAATTGAAGTTGGGGAGGCAGCTCATGTTTGAAGACTCCACGTTCGAATCTACAGGAAGAATTCACACTCGCAGCCGCGGCTGGATGATTGCGGCCTGCGCCTTCAACGGATCGATTCTGCTTGCGCTGATCCTGATTCCTCTCATCTATCCGGATGCGTTGCCACGGATGGCGATGGCCTTTCTGATGGAAGTGCCACAAGCGCCGGCGCCCGAACCCAAAACAGTCGCGCGGGTCGAACACGCCAACCTGGTGCAACCGCAGATGCGCAACGGACAGATCTTTGCGCCGTCGACGATTCCGCACATTCCCTATATTGCCGACAGGCCGGAGGTATTGCCGAACGTGAATGTCGCGACAATGGATCAGGATGGCAGCGGGTCCGGCGCGAACAATCCATTCGGCAACCAGGGCCAACACCCTGTGATGCGTGAGCAGGTAAGGGGCCCTGTGCGCGTGTCGGGAATGGTGGTGGAGGGGTTGCTGGTGCAGAAGACCATGCCGGTTTATCCGGCCATTGCGAAGGCGACCAGGACACAGGGAACGGTGGTGCTGCAGGCGACCATCTCGCGCAATGGAACCATCGAGAATCTGCGCGTGGCCAGCGGAACGGCGATGCTGCAGCAGGCAGCGATGGACGCCGTAAGATCGTGGCGCTATAGGCCATATCTGCTGAGTGGCGAGCCGGTGGAAGTGGAGACCACGGTGAATGTGGTTTTCAAACTGCAGGAGTGAGTGTTTGGCAGTCGGGCGCGCAGGTGAGAATTCGTGGCTTCCCGCCCTTGCGCCAGAAACTTCAAGACGCAGGTTCTTCGACTCCGCTGCGCTGCGCTCAGAATGACAGCAAGGATGGGGCACGGAGCTGTGCAGCGAGAACATCGTTGCTGAGATTCGGCACTGGCGCGTTGCATGCTGAATAGGCGAGAATCTTTCTGTCATGAAAAAACTCAATCGCCGTGATTTTCTTTTGAACTCTTCCGCTGCCGCACTTGCAACCGCCGCTGAATCTAGATATGCGGGCGCAGCACCAAACACTGCCGGAACCCGCCACAGGCTGGTGTTTATCGGATCGGGCGGACAGAACGGGATACTGGCTTACGACTGGGATCCGGTGAGCGGTGTGCTGACGGCTGAAGGCGTAGCCGCCAAAGTGCCGAAGGTGGCCTGGCTCGCGTTCTCGCACGAGCACCAGTACGTTTATTCGGCATCGGAGCTCGATTTATTCAACGGCAAGCCCACCGGCGAGGTGGCGAGTTTTCGCGTCGATCATGGCGAGTTGCATTCGCTCTCGGCCGAGAACTCGGCGGGCGTAGGGACTTGCCATGTGGCCGTCGATCACACCAGTCAGATGCTGATCGCCGCCGATTATGGAGGCGGCAGCGCGGCCAGCTTCAAGATCAACGACGGCCGACTGAGCAAGGCTGTGTGGACGGAGACATATACGTTTCACGGGCCCGATACAGACCGCCAGAAGACTGCGCACGCCCACTTCACTTCTTTCTCGCCCGACAACCGCTTTGCCTACATCAACGACCTGGGCGGGGACTGCATCCACATCTACAAGCCAAATTTGGAGACGGCCGCGATGACGCCGGCAGGATCCTATAAGGGCGCGCCGGGCTCCGGTCCGCGGACGCTGCACTTCCATCCCAACGGCCGCACCGCGTACTGCATGAACGAGCTTGTTTCGACAGTGGACGTGCTGGAGTGGCACAAGGCGGACGGAAGCCTGAACCTGATTAACCGAATCTCCCTGCTGCCGGAGGGCTACCGCGGACCAACTCGCGGATGCGATACGGTGATCTCGCAGGATGGACAGTTCGTTTACTTTGCAAATCGCGACAACGATTTCCTGTACACATTCAAGGCCGATTCGGGGACGGGTAGCCTGACGGCGGTGGGTCGTTCGAATTGCGGAGGCAAGACCCCGCGGAACTTTGTGCTGGATCCATCGGAGCGGTGGATGCTGGTGGCGAACCAGGATTCAAATTCGGTCAGCGTGTTCAAGCGGAATCCAGAGACGGGAATTCTGGCAGAAGAGGGGAAGAGTTTTGCTGTTGAAGCGCCGATGCGAATTCTGTTTACCTAGACGTTCTCTAGGCGTCGGCCAACGCAGGAGCGCTGACAGAGGAGCGCGACAAAGTTGCCGGGGCTGCATCCTCGCCTGATGCCTCTTCCGCCGTTGCCGATTCGACGGGCACGTGGGCCAGCTCCCAAGCGGAACGGTCCTTGATCAGGCGGGAGACAAGTGCGGTGTGCATGGCGTGTCCGGCGCGCTCCGCAACTACGTGGCCTTCGATGCGGCGACCGGCCAGGGCCAAGTCGCCAATCAGGTCCAGCACTTTGTGACGAACATACTCATCGACAAAACGCAAGGGGCCGTTTTCAGGACCGCTCGCTCCGAGAATGATGGCGTTTTCAGGACTGGCGCCGCGAATCAGACCCATGTCGCGTAGGCGCTGCTCGTCAGCCTTGTAGCCAAAAGTTCGGGCCGCGGCAATGGCTGTTCCGTAAGTCTCAGCGGCCAGATCGACGCAGGATTTCTGCCGGCCGATCGGCGCGGGGAAGTCGATTGTGTATTCGATGCGATAGCCGGAGCCGGGATAGACGCCGATGAATTTGTCGCCCTCGCGGACCTCGACTGGATGCAGAACGCGGATGGTTTCGCGGCGGCGGCGCTGGGTACGGATGCCGGCCCGGAGAATGGCCTCGACGTAGGGCAGAGCGCTGCCGTCCAGAATGGGTAGCTCCAAGTTGTCGAGCTCGACGATGACGTTGTCGACGCCCATTCCGATCAGCGCGGAGAGCAAATGTTCAGTGGTCGAGATGAGCACGCCCTGGCGCATAAGGCTGGTGGCGTAACTGACCTTGGCAACGTTGCGGCCGGTGGCTGGAATCTCAAAGTTGTCGAGGTCGGTGCGGCGGAAGACGATGCCAGATCCGGCAGGAACTGGAAGGAGGCGCATGGTGACCGGCGCACCGGAATGGAGACCCACGCCTGTAAACTCGATGGCAGCGGCGATGGTTTGTTCCAGGTGAGCTGGATGAGCCAAAATACCTTCTCCGAACTGATAAGACACGCGCAACCGCTAGATTAGACCTGGAGAGCAAAGTCCGTGTTGTGGTATTTTTACCACACTCTGCGGATGACAGGCCACCTTTCAGGCCGAAGATCCGGATCGTGAAGTTCCTTTAAGTGTCGTAGAATCAATGAATAACCGCTCTCGTTTTGTAAAGGGCGGCCTTGCTCTTCACTGATGTCTTTGCTCCCGCGATAGTTGTAAGAAAGGTTCTTCGATGCCTGCTTATCCTGATTCTGCTGTTCCCATGCGCGCCCTTTTGGCTGGAGCGCGGCGCAAGGAGCGAGCGCTGATCGATCTGACCCGGCGACTGGTGGCGGCTGAATCACCTTCAGACGTGAAAGCTGCCGTCGACGGCTGCGTTGGGCTGGTTGCGGCGCATGCCAGGGCTTTGGGTGGCCGCGTGAAACTGCACCGGCAGCGAGGGTTTGGCGACGTGCTCGAGGCCCACTTTGGGCCGAGATCCCGGGCAGGTTCCACGAGGCGGATTCTTTTGCTCGGGCATCTGGATACGGTTTGGCCGCTCGGAACACTGAAGGCTATGCCCTGCCGGTTGAGCGACGGACGGCTGTGGGGCCCAGGAACGCTGGACATGAAGGCGGGCGTGGCGATGGCGATAACCGCGCTTGAAATGCTGACCGAGGCAAATTTGCTGGGGAAAGAAATTATCCTTCTGCTCAATAGCGACGAAGAAGTGGGCAGCCCGGTTTCGCGACCGATTACCGAACGGTTGGCTTGCGAATGCGGCGCGGTCTTCGTGATGGAGCCGGCACAGGGCCTGGCCTGCAAGACGGCGCGCAAGGGGACCGGCAGCTGGAGAATCGACGTGCAGGGGCGCGCGGCACACGCGGGCGTTGATTTTGCAAAGGGGGCAAACGCGATTCTTGAACTGGCGCGCGCGATAGAGATGGTGAGCGGCTGGACGGATCTGAAGCGGGGCCTGACAGTGAACGTGGGCGTTGCCGGAGGTGGGACGAAAAATAATGTGGTTCCCGCGGAGGCATGGGCTGAGGTCGACGTGCGCATTGCACGCAAAGCGGACGGCCCGCGTATCGAGGGCAAATTTAAAGGCCTCAAAGCTGCGGACAAGGGTTGCGTGGTGACCGTGACGGGTGGGATCAACCGCCCGCCAATGGAACGCGGCCGCGGGACAGCCCGGCTTTACCAGAGCGCAAGGGCGCTGGCGGCTGAACTGGGGTTCACGCTGGACGAAGCATCGACCGGCGGAGCCTCCGACGGAAACTTCACTGCGGCGCTGGGAGTGCCGACCCTGGACGGCCTGGGCGCCGTGGGCGAGGGCGCACATGCGCCGCACGAGTCAATTGTGGTGGAGCACCTGGCGCCGAGAACTGCGCTGCTGGCGGCATTGCTGGCAGAATGAAGTTGTAGTTCCGCGGATTTTTAGGAGCTGAAGAGCCTTTTAGACTCCCGGGAAGAGCCGGGCTGGAGACAATAAGAAACATGAGACGCATTTCTTTGATTTTGTTGATGGCGGCGAGCACGGCCGCTGCAATTGCCCAAACTGCTGCTAAACCGGTGCCCCATGCCGCTACCGCTGCCAGGCCCGTCGCACGGCCGGCAACGATTGGCGTCAAGCTGCCCCCTGGAGTGCCACCGGTAAAGGGTCCGACGATTACGGCTTTCTCGCTGCGCTACCAGGACATCAAGATCGGCACCGGCGCCGATGCTGAACCAAGAAAGATGTACAAGGTCCATTACACCGGATGGCTGGCGGCTGACGGACACAAGTTCGACTCCTCCTACGACCACCCCGGCCAACCGGTTCTCGATAAAGACGGCAACATGGTCAGGGGTGCCGACGGCAAGATCACGATTGGCGAGCCGCAGCCCATCAGCTTCCCCCAAGGCCTGGGCCGCGTGATTCCGGGGTTTGACCAAGGCTTTACGGGAATGAAGATCGGCGGCAAGCGCCGTCTTTTCATCCCCTGGCAACTGGCCTACGGCGCGCTCGGGCGTCCGGGGCCGGACGAGGCGCATCCAGGCATTCCAGCAAAGGCCGATCTCATCTTCGACATTGAACTGGTGGATCAGAGCGATATCGCGATGCCACCGAATCATCCCAGCATGGGCGGAATGCGTGCGATGCCCAGCGGCAGTGTGCAGCAACCGGCCGCGCCCGCGCACCCTTCAACCCCAGTTCAGCCTGCAGCTCCGGCAGAGCCAAAGTAGAACAGGAATTCTCCAGGAGCGATCAGGCCACGCCGGCGGGCAGTTCCGGCGTGGCTGCGATCAACTGCCGTGTGTAGGCTTCGCGCGGATTGGCGCAGAGCTCTACCGCCTCGCCTGTTTCAACCAGCCGTCCCCGCTCCATGACTGCGATGCGGGTACTTAAATAACGCACAAGCGGCATGGAGTGGGAGATGAAGAGGTAAGTCAGCGAGTACTCGCGCTGCAGGCGGCGGAGCAGGTTCACAATCTGCGCACCCACACTGACATCGAGAGCCGAAACGAGCTCGTCCAGGATCAGGAGCCGGGGGCGAAGAGCGAGTGCGCGGGCAATGTTGATGCGCTGCCGCTGGCCGCCGGAGAACTCGTGAGGATGACGCACCAGGGCTGACTCTTCCATGCCTACTTCGGCCAGCAGTTCGACAGCTTTTGAACGCAGTGCCACGCGGCGGTGGCGTCCTTTTGTACCGGAGGGCAGTCCCGCATCGTCGCTGTGAATCACCAGCGGCTCGGTGACAATCTCAAGCACGTTCATGCGCGGATTCAGGGCGGCGTATGGGTCCTGAAAGACGGGCTGCATCTGGCGGCGCAGACGGCGCAGCTCGTCGGCGGAAGCTCGGGCTATGTCGATGCCGTTCACAAGAATGGTGCCGCGACTGGGCTTCACGAGGCCCAGAATCATGCGCGCCAGCATGGTTTTGCCGGAGCCTGACTCGCCGACCAGCCCCAGCGTCTCGCCAGCCTCGATGGAAAGTGACACGTCATGGACAACGGTTTGCAGCTCCGTGCGCAGACCGGCGCGGCGGGGATAGCTCTTCCACACCGAATTCACCTCAACCAGCGGCATGGATTGATGGTAAACGGGGATTGGCGTGTTGACTTGAGAATGCGTTCGTTGGGTCTGCGGTTTCACAGGATCACAGGCCCTACCCCCACCGGTATCCTGAAAATAAATTCCTTTGTTTCAGCAGGTTACGGCACACCGCTCGCCGCAAAATCCTCACAACAAAAGACTTATCCGCAGATTCCTCACAGCAAAGGGGTTAGGGGCGGTTCTAGCCATCAGCTATCAGCTCCCAGCTTTCAGCCTCTTCTGCGGACATGTGTGCGTTGGCCAGCACGGGTATTGAAAGACACTATGAAACGATTGTGCGCCTTGGGAGGGAAATTATCCGCAGGAGGCTGGGGGGCTGCAATCCTCTGGGCACGGCGAGAGGGCGTTAGGAGGGCGGTGTCTTCTGAGAAGGTGGGTTAGCGCAAACCGGGAATTCTTGCTGCCGAGATCGGCGTCTGTGAGTACTAGAGCGTTTTCGATTTAAGT
>PKXI01000015.1 GCA_003133425.1 Acidobacteriaceae bacterium | reverse complement strand
CGTGGCAATCCTCAACCGCATGCTGGACGCGGGACGCCCGGACTCCGTTCGCCGTCTAAATATCGCCGCGTAAATCTGCTGAGAAGAGGGAAGCTCGGCCTTCGCTCGATCCATGCAACAATGCCGTGACACTGCCGATGACTTTGCTGCGGTGGACGCGAGCCCCCTTGGGCCCGCGTGAATCCCACCAACGATAAACCCACCGGTCAGGTCCCTTGGCGGCATGCATCATCGCTACGACCTAGCCGCTTGAGCTGTTGATTCGAGCCCCTTTCCCCAGCGATCAAGATGAACTGCGGCAGAGATCCCTCCGCCGATCTTTCGCTGTCGACTCCGTGCTTTTCCGGTGACGATCCGTGGTCACCGAACACCTCTTCTTGCAGCAGAGATCGGCCTCAGGGTTATCTCCGCGCACCAAAGAATCAGACATCCTTTCAGCCTGGATGGAATTTTGGCGAAGCACAACCCAAAGGCCGTAGAATACTTGCCATACGCGATGCTAAGTCCTTACTCAGATCAGCAACTGATCGTAGCGGCCCGACTGTATTTTGTCGACGAGCAATCTCAGGCAGAGATCGCCAACTTCATTGGTGTTTCTCAGTCGAAGGTTTCTCGCATGCTTGCGTTGGCCCGGGCGCGTGGCCTGGTTCACATTTCAGTGCCGGAATACGAGCCGCGCAATCAGGAACTCGAACGGGCACTGAAAGAAACTCTGGATGTCGACTCGGTAGTCATCCGTTCTGTGGTCGGGCTGACTCCGCCACAACTGCGGCAGACAATTGGGTATTTCGCGGCGCCTATTGTGCAACAGTGGCTCCGGCCGCGTACCACCGTTTTGTTTGCGGGCGGGCGCAGCGTGTTACCGCTGGCATTAAATATGAGGCCTCCCGAGGGCGCCTATGGGATACGCTTCGCCGAGGCTATGGGCCATATTGACTCCACTCCCGGTCCATACGATGCCGAAGAAATCTGCAGGCACCTGGCTCGCACCTGGCGCGGCAGTGTGCTTACCATGAATGCGCCGTTGTTGTTTCCTGACCGTGATTCCTGTGAGCGCTTCCTAAAGATGGAGCAAATCCAACAGGCGATGGAAGCCCTGACGCACGCGGATATCATCTTTGCCGGAGTAGGGAATCTGGATGATTCTGTAATCATCGACCGGCACGTGTTCAGTAGGGACGACTTTGCGATGCTCAAGACGGTGGGAGCAACGGGCGAACTTCTTGGCCGCTTCTATGACGCAAGAGGGCAGGAGTGCCAGACAGCATTGTGCCATAGAATTATGAGCCTTCCGCTTGCCAAACTGCGAGGAATTCCGAAGCGCGTGGGAGTGATCGCAGGGCGGGAACGCACTGCCGCCATAGTCGCAGGCATACGTGGCTCGTTGATCAACACGCTTGTCGTGGACGATGTTGGCGCGGCAGCTTTGCTTCAAGACGCGAAGGCTGCTCAGGGGAAGAATCACTCTCGGTCCCAATCCCGCCGCCGATCCTGATTTCTTCCGAGGTGAAGTGGTTCACACAATATAAAGCAGTTCCTGAGGCAATTCGCGAGCGAAAGCACTCCACGCGAAATTGTTGTTTTTCCATTTGACAATCTCATGGTGCACGGTGTTTAAATAATGGCGTCGAAAATTGTTGTACTTTTATGCTGCATAAATGTGCAACCTGTTTTCATGCCGTATAGTTCTGAGGTGAATTTTTATGCTGCATTTCTAGTCGCGCAACCGGAGGAAGTAAACATGCCAAGTCGCACCAAATGCTGGATCGGCTCCCGAAGTGATGCGAATTACTTGACACCATTCATGCCCACTAGCTGAGTGGATTCTTGAAGGCTGAATCGGAATTGAAAACTGAAAAGGAGAGCTGTTTTGAGAAACCTTATCGTCAGATCATTACTCTTGTTCGTGTTGCTGGTCTCGTTTGCTAATGCGCAACAATATCGCTCCACGCTGGTTGGTGAGGTAACTGATAGTCAGGGAGCGGTGATACCAAACACGAAGATCGTCGCAACATCCGTAGAGACGGGTGCAAAGTCGAACGCGATTTCAGGACCTTCAGGCGAGTACGCTCTACCCGACCTGCTGCCTGGCACGTACACGATTTCGGCCGAGTCTCAAGGATTCGAGGGATATGTCAATCAAAATGTCGTACTGACGTCCAACGCGCACGCTACACTCAATATCGTCATGACCGTCGGAGCGACCACTCAATCCGTAACAGTGACTTCAGAGGCTTTGTTGCTCGACAATACTTCGGCCGCAATTGAGCAGCCGATCCAGGAGGCTCATCTGGCGGCCATGCCGAGCATTGGGCGAGCGCCGATGGGTATGGCGAAGCAGGCATTCGGTGTAATCGATGAGACCAATCCCTCAATGAACAGCCGACCCTTCGATACCTCAGGTACCTCCAATTATCAAATGGGTGGCGGTTCCGGTGCAGACCCGAATGGCTATAACGAAATACTTCTCGACGGCGGAGAGAATATGTGGGCTCCGCAGATGAGGGAAGTTGCTTGGAATCCACCTCTGGACGTAGTCCAGGAGGTTTCCGCTGAGGTGTTTTCCGCCGATGCGAGCTACGGAGATGGGCTTGGTGGAACAATCGAAATTGTCACTAAAGGTGGCACCGACAAGTACCACGGTGTTGTGGAAGAGTACAACTCCCCGAGTGCGCTGTTCGCGTCACCGCATTTCGTTAGTGCGGGCTTCAAGAAACTGCCTTCGTCTTTTGATGAGTGGGGCTTTACACTGGGCGGTCCACTTTACATCCCTAAGTTTCTTCCTTTTAAGAATAGAGTTTTCTTCGAGTTTTCGTATGAGGGAATTAAGGACACACAGTCGATTGCTACCATCACCACTGTGCCCACGGCAGCGATGCGCACTGGCGATTTTTCCGCCCTGCTCGGACTTGGAAGCATTTATACGATCTACGATCCCAACTCGGGAGTGGCAAGTAACGGGCAAGTCGCGCGTCAACCGTTTTCATACAATGGACAGACGAACGTCATCCCCCCGGGCAGAATCAGTGCAATCGCACAGGCCTATCAGGCGTATTATCCGCTCCCGAACCTGACGACCGCTAATGCCACTGGTACGAATGACTATCTGGCTAATTCAACGCAGAACGATGACTACTTTACCGTTACACCTCGCATGGATATTGTGTTCAACGACAGGCACAAACTCTTCTGGGATTACCACGGTGTATACCGGACGTTCTATGTCAATAACTATTTCCCTAACGTCTCTACCGGAGATGTCTCGCCCACAAACGGAAATGGGGCTACAGTGGATGATCTCTACACAATTAGCCCATCGCTGGTACTCAACACGCGCGTAAACTGGACACGGCTTGACGAGCAGCAATTCCCTCTAGCCACGGTGGCAAAATTCAACCCAACCACGCTTGGTTTTCCGGGTTACCTTGCAGCTGCATCTACTTCGCTCACGATGCCGGCTATTTCCTGGAGTGATTCGACACAGTCACTTGGGTTTTCACGCAACCTTAACGACGGAGCAGGCTTCATTACTGAGTTCGACACCTATCAAGCCTTTGCAAGTCTTACCAAGATCATCGGGACCCACACCATAAAATTTGGCGCTGACGTGCGCAGGCGCGTGCAAGCCAGTAAGGATTTAGGCTTTTCGTCCGGGTCGTTCAGTTTTGGCTCCGGCTGGGTAAACGGGCCCATATCCAATTCGGCCAGCGCTTCTCAAGGACCGGACTACGCCGAATTTCTGTTGGGCTTGCCCACCGGAGGCGAATTCGACTTGGACACGCATTCCAACGCTCACATGTACTACACAGGATTTTTCGCCCAGGATGACTGGCGCATAAAGTCCAACCTTACCTTAAATCTCGGGATGCGCTATGAACATGAAACGCCGACTGTAGTGAACTCGAACCATGCACTCAACGGGTTCAACTTTAGTGCTCCAAACTCAGTGACGGCAGCCGCACAGGCCGCCTATGCCAAGAGTCCTATCTCGCAACTCCCGGCAAGCCAATTCAACCCGGTGGGAGGAGCCACCTACGTTTCAAGTGCTCACCCCGGCGTAAGCAGCACTTATGGCTTGTCATTTAGTCCACGTGTCGGGTTCGCGTATACGCCAGGTGGAAGGAATGGCAAGACGGTAGTTCGAGGGGGCTTCGGAATCTTCTTTGGGGATGTCGGAGTGGAAGGCTGGCAAAAGCCCTCCACTTCCTACGTCGAAGTTCCTGTGGGAGCCTACAGCCAGGCATCTTATCTCGTCCCCACCAATAATGGTTACCTGACCCCCTATGCGACGTTGAGTAATCCGTTTCCAACTGGCATCACACAGCCTGCTGGGTCTGCAGCCGGGCTCAATACATTCCTTGGCCAATCACTTACCTTCATGAATCCAAACCTCGGCGCGTCCTACTCCGAGCGATGGACACTCACAGCTCAGCAGCAGATTACGCCGACCCTCGTTCTCGAATTAGGGTACATTGGCAACAGAGCGCTGCATCTGCCCATAAGCGAGAATCTGGATGGCATCCCCGCTCAGTTCCTCGCCACTGGAAATACTCGAAATCAGGCTGTGATTAACGCCATAACCGCGAATGTCCCCAATCCATTTCAAGGACTTCTTCCCGGTACCACTCTCAACGGCAGCCTGACCACAGCAGGGCAGCTCCTCCAACCCTACCCGCAGTTTGCCGGTACCAGCGGCCTGATAGAAGCCGATGCAACCATAGGCACATCAGACTTCAACACTCTCGAAGTTCGTTTGGAGAAGCGCGTTTCACACGGACTGGAGTTCATTACCAGCTACGAGCGTTCGAAGCTGAACTCAAAGATTGTCCAATTGAATCCCTCGACTCTCGATCTGACGCGAATGATCGACTCAACAGACCGCCCCAACCGATTGGAATTCAGCGGCATTTACCAACTGCCGATCGGCAGAGGACGGGCCTTTGCAAACGGAATGAATCGGTGGCTCGATGGCGCTCTTGGGGGATGGCAGATTAGCGGCGTTGAAACCCTTCAGCAAGCTGCGCCCCTGAAATGGGGTAATGTGATTTATCTGGGAGGCGACTTGGGATTAAATGCGCACAATCCCCCCGCCGCCTTCAACAAAACTGTGTTCAATACCACGGCTTCACAGCAACTAGCAGACAACATCATTACCTTTCCAACTTATAACCGTCACTGGCGCCAGGATGCCATTGAAGATTTCGACTCTGAAATCACAAAGACGTTTCGAGTCAAGGAGAGGTACAGCTTCGTTTTCTTGGCGCAAGCAATTAACACGTTCAACCGGGTTCAATATGCGGCGCCAAATCTGACTCCGACTTCCACAGCATTCGGAACAATCACCTCTCAGGCGAATTCACCGCGTGCAATCCAGCTTTCGCTGAGGTTCCTTTTCTAGCGGGCAGCACTCCTGGCCTGAATGAAGTAGCCCTCCCTTGCAACCGAAGCGAGGGCTGAACGGCACAGGGACTGCCTCCAGTGGTATCGTTGTCACGCATAGCTCCGGCCAAATCGCGGATGCGGACGGAGCTATGCTGGCTCAATCAAGTCAACCTGGAATTTGAAGGGTTTGAGTTGCGCGATCCGAAGAATGATTTCGGTTAATTCGAGGATCTTTACAGTCGCCCTGCTTTTGTGGAACGTTCTGAAAGCGTGAAGACCATGCACGCAGATTCTAGACGAAACGCCGAAGACACCAACCAATAGCGTTGGTCGGGGCATAAAGAGCTTTCAGAAATAAAACATTCGGGTATAAATTGCCTGCAAATGGTCCGTAAACCGCCGCTGCGCACTGGTGTAACTAAATTAGGAACCAGCGCAGAGGTTCCTAAAGGAAACAACGAAGGGAGTGCATATGAGATCTTCTGCAACGATTTTGGGATTTGCTGCGAATGTGTGCCTGCTGGCATCAATGCAGTTGTTTGTAGTGCCGGCCAATGCGGCTAGCCCGGCGCCTCCGAAGGTCTTCGGTGGTGCACAGATACAGGAGGTGTACCGCATCCGGTTGGACAGGGGAGACCTTGTCCTTGAGTCTCTCAATTCCATCATCAAAGAATTCAATATCCAGGATGGCGCAGTTCTTACGGGTGTTGGATCTGTGCAGGAATGCAATTATCACGGCGTACAATCGCTGGCCCCCAGTGCACAGGATCATGTGACCAAGGCCAAAGGGCCGATGGAAATCCTGAACATGGACGGGATCATTGCGAATGGAGAGCCGCACGTTCACATCACGCTATCGGACATCAAGAAGGGCGCTTTCGGAGGACATCTGGATGAAGGCTGCCGTGTTCTTTATCGGGTCGAACTGACTGTCGCTAAATTTTCCGGCACGCCACTTGCCAGAAAGCTCGACCAGGACGGCACACCGATATTACAAGCAAAATGAGCAGGGCAACTTTTGACACACAGAGGAGAACGATGATCAGAAGAGTATTGACGATCAGAGTGTCGCTACTAATATCCTTACTTTTGTCTACGGTTGGATTCGCGCTCGGCGCTCCAGCTCCGAGCACTCATGTTTGGGAAAAGCAGGAAATTACCCTGCATGCCAAAACATCTTTCGCCAATCCCTATGCCGACGTTATGGTTTGGGTCGATCTGAAAGGCCCGGGGTTTCAGAAGAGAGTCTACGGGTTTTGGGACGGAGCCAACGATTTTCGGGTCCGGTTTGTGGCTACGGCTCCCGGAGAGTGGTCTTGGACGAGCGGATCAAGCCCCGAGGATCAAGGTCTGAGCGGCAAGACCGGCAAGTTTGAAGCACAGGCCTGGTCAGAGGCCGAAAAGGCCGCGGACGACGACCGACGCGGTTTCATCCGCCCAACTCCGAACGGACACGCCTTCGAGTATGCCGACGGCACCCCATTCTTTCTCCTCGGCGACACTTGGTGGTCAACTCCCAGTTTTCGATTCCCTTGGACGGACGACGACACTGCGCATCCAATGGGCCCGGATGCAACCTTCAAAGATATGATTCGGTTTCGCAAGGCGCAGGGGTTCAACTCCGTAGCCATGATTGCCGCGTTTCCCAATTGGGAGAACGACGGGAAGCCGGAAAGAATCATCATGGATGATCCGGACAAAACGCTGCTTCGCGCTGCCTGGATGGACCCAACAACCAAGAGTGCAAAGGACCAGCACAACGAGGGGGGACAGCCATTCCTGTTCCCCGGCCGCGTCCCCGGGTATGAGACCGTCTTTGCCGATGTGGACCGGATCAATCCTGCTTACTTCCAGTATCTGGACAAGAAAATCGACTATTTGAATTCTCAGGGATTTATCCCGTTCATCGAAATCACGCGTCGCGATTCAGGCCCAGCATGGAAGAAGTACTATAAGTGGCCCGATTCCTATTCTCGATTTATTGAATATATTTTCAGCCGGTACCAGGCGAATAATGTCTTCCTGAGCCCAATCCATTTCGACTCTTATCGCGATACGATTCCGCGGAAGGATTATGACGAAGCGGCTAGTCTCGTGATTAAGAAATTCGGCCCGCCACCGTTCGGCACGCTGGTATCCACCAATTCCAGCCCGTCCACGTTGGTTGATTGGGGGCATCCGAACTGGTTGACGTTCCAGCAGACCGGCAACGAGCGGACCCACGACTTCTACTGGTACTTGAATAAGATCTACTACTCCAGTCCCCCCATGCCGGGCATAGCTGGTGAACCATACTACCCTGGATATCGGCACAAGCCAGGGGAAGTCAGCCCTAGTACGGCTGAGGGCGGAACTGAGCTGGACAGCCTCTACAACCGATCGTCGATGTACGGGAACTTTCTCTCTGGCGGGTTCGGTGGATACATTTATGGGGCCGAAGGAATCTGGCAGGCCAATGTCGAACCTGAGGCCAGCGTAAAGATGTGGGAGGCATTTCCCTGGGAGTCCGGTGCGCAGGTGAAGTATCTTCGCCAATTCGCCTTTTCAGAAGGGACGCGGTTCCAGCAGCTAGAGCCCGACGCCGATCTGGTGACTCCAAATAAGAACTATCAGACATCGTCCTATGAAGGCTGGGCGTTTGCCGCACGCACGCCGGAGCAGGACTTCTTTCTGATTTACTTCGAAAAGGGCACCCCTCAGGCAAGAGTGCGCGGCGCTATTTCCGGCGCACAGTACCAGGCGCAATGGTTCGATCCACGGAACGGGGAATGGAGCAATGTTGGTTCAGGAACGGTGCCGTCCACGCTTGGGGGCTGGATCGACCTCCCTCCCAAGCCTACCGAAGAAGACTGGGGTCTGCGCCTCATCCTGAAGAAGTAAAAAGGAGCTTGTCCGTAGGTGCCGATCTCTCGATTACGTGAACGATACCTGTCGTATTGGAGCAGTGGTGTAGGCAGCCAGAAGACATTGAGCGGTTTCGTGCCGGTTCCCATGGAGGCACGGCTCACTAGCTTACTGTCTGCCTACTCCCATATTTTCGAGTGGAGTACGGCGCTAGATGGCTTGGGAGGAATGGTTGCGAATCATAGGTTGATCGCCTTGCCTCAAACGCCAGAGACCAATAAAACCAGGATACGTCCGCGAGGCGTATCTCGGACTTAGATTCATCAACGGAGGGATGGAGAATGATTGGCACACCTGAAGCACCGGTGTTTACGCGCGAAAACTGGCCGATTGCGGCTGCGATGATCCAGTACGCGGGCACTCCGCCTGACGGCACGTCTGTGCAGGATCAGCCCTCCGAACGGTGGGCTGCGACTTTGGACGATGTCGCGGATGCGGGTTTCACCGATTTAGATCCTACCGATTCCTGGCTGCGCGTCGCGGACCTGGAGCCGTCACGCCTAGACGAGTTTCTTGCTGTGGTCCGTGAGGCTGGGCTGAAGATTCCGGCAATCTCCACCGCGCGCCGCAGCGTGATCGATCCAGCACGCGGGGACGAGTATCTCGCCTACAGCCATCGCGTTATCGACACGGCGGCGCGCATCGGCGCCAAGTGGGTGTCTGTGGGATTTTTCCAGGAACTAACGCCCGCACAGAAGGCCGCCTTGTGGTTCTGGACGGCGCAGGGTGCGGTAAACCCTGACGATCCGGAGACTTGGAATCTTGCCGTAAAGCGGATTCGTGAGCTTGGAGAACACGCTGCAAGTGTGGGCGTTGAACTCTCATTGGAGATGTATGAAGACACCTACTTGGGCACGGCGGACAGCGCGGTGCGCTTCGTTACCGATGTTAACCTTCCTGCCGTCCGGCTGAACCCGGATCTGGGTAATCTTATCCGCCTGCATCGTTCTGTCGAGCACTGGCTGTCGATGGTCGAGAAGACCGCACCGTTCGCTGGTTATTGGCATGTCAAGAACTACTTTCGCACGGAGGATGCAACAACCGGTCTCATTGTAACGGCCCCCGCGCCGCTCGAATTCGGTCTTATAAGCTATCGCGTTGCGATTCGGATTATGATCGAACGCGGATTTCGCAGCCCATTCCTCGTGGAACACTATGGCGGGGATGGCCTGAGCGTGAGCGCCACCAACCGCGAATATTTGCGCCGCATTTTACCCAGGAGCACCGTAACTGCATAATCACGAAATCTTAAGGGACTAATACCTATGACACGACTCATCAACGAACCGAAGCAGTTCGCCGCGACTGCGCTGGGTGGCTTTTGCGACGTTTACTCTCGCATTGTGCACCCGGCTCCAGGCGGAGTTGTGCGGGCGACTGCGACACCGCCTGGCAAAGTCGCCGTAGTGATCGGCGGCGGAAGTGGACACTACCCAGCCTTTGTCGGATACGTAGGTGCGGGATTGGCGGATGGCGCGGTTGTCGGCGATGTTTTTACCTCGCCTTCCGCGCGCCGTGTGCAAGACGTTTCACTGCGTGCTCACCGGGGAGGAGGTGTCCTCCTCAGTTTCGGAAACTACGCCGGCGACGTACTCAACTTTGGCGCCGCAGCCACACGCTTACGCGCTGAAGGCATTGATGCGCGCCTGCTTCCCGTCACAGATGACATCGCCAGTGCTAAGAAGGGCGACGAGTCTCGCCGCCGGGGTGTTGCGGGCGACGTTTCCGTGTTCAAGATCGCCGGTGCAGCCGCGGAACGTGGGATGACTCTAGATAAAGTGGAACAGATCGCGCAATTGGCGAACCAACGCACACGGTCCTTTGGCATTGCGTTTCGCGGCTGCACGCTGCCCGGCGCTAGTGCGCCATTGTTTTCCGTGCCACGCGACCAAATTGCGGTGGGCCTCGGCATCCACGGCGAGCCTGGCATCGACGAAATCCCGATGCTTTGTGCGTCGGAACTGGCCGGCTTGTTTGTATCCCGCCTGCTCGAGGAGGCGCCGGAGTCGCCGGGCAACCGCATAGCTGTCATTTTAAACGGCCTCGGAGGCACCAAGTACGAGGAGCTTTTCGTGCTGTGGGATTCAGTTGCCAATGAATTGCGCGGGAACGGTCTGACGATTGTTTCTCCTTTGGTCGGCGAATATGTGACAAGCCTCGACATGGAGGGCTGCTCCCTTACAGTTACCTGGCTCGACGAGCAACTCGAGCCGCTCTGGCTGGCTCCGTGCGATTGTGCCTGTTTGCGAATTGGCGATGCTGGGTCCGTCGAGCAGGCAGCTTGTTTGCCTGACGAGATCTTCGAGCCAGTAGGTTGGCCGCCGGCTAGCGACGATTCAAAATCTGCCGGCAAAGCCATCGTGCGCGGGTTCGCACGGTTGGCTCAGGCGCTCAGTGAGGCCGAGACGGAACTCGGCCGCATCGACGCGCAGGCTGGCGATGGCGATCATGGTCAGGGTATGGTGCACGGTTCATCCGCGGCATCCGCGGCCGCACAAGAAGCCGCAGATGCCGGAGCCGGAGCTGCCAGTGTTCTTTCGGCAGCCGCCGATGCCTGGGCCGATTGTGCGGGCGGCACATCCGGCGCGCTGTGGGGGCTCGGCCTCCGGTCCGCCGGAACGGTTCTTGGAAACAATTGTCCTGTCACACCTGCACTGGTCGCCGAAGGTGTGACACGGGCGCTTGAGAGCGTGATGACGTTGGGCGGAGCCAAGCCTGGCGACAAGACCCTCGTCGATGCCTTTGTGCCTTTTTCGGCGACGTTGTCGGCGGCCATCTATGCCGGCACGCCGCTAGTGGCCGCTTGGAAACAAGCCGCGGACGTTGCGGATGCCGCTGCCAAGAACACTGCAAACTTGGTGCCGCGGCTTGGCCGCGCGCGCCCTCTCGCGGAACGCAGTAAAGGTCACCGTGACGCCGGCGCCGTTTCCTTTGCACTGGCAGCCCACGCCATTCTTCAAGTTATCGGAGAGAACGTATGATCAATGACAAGTTTCATATCGTAATTGGCTGCGATGACGCAGGCCGGCGCTTCCGCGATGCCTTTAAAGAGGATCTCAGCAAGCATCCCGCCGTCTTCAAGGTTACAGACGTCGGCGTCGGCAACGACGAGCACACTGACTATCCGCACGTCGCGGTCCGTGCGGCGCGGATGGTGGCGAGTGGAGAGGGGGACCGTGCATTGCTCATTTGCGGCACTGGCCTCGGCGTGGCCATCAGTGCTAACAAGGTGCCGGGTATACGAGCCGTCACTGCGCATGATGTTTACTCGGTGCAGCGGGCGGTGCTCAGCAACAACGCGCAGGTTCTTTGCCTGGGCGAGTGTGTTATTGGGCTTGAATTGGCGCGCGTGCTGGTCGACGAGTGGCTGAAGTGCCGGTTCGACACAGCTTCTGCCTCGGCTTCTAAAGTGGCCGCGATCTGCGGCTACGAAACTTCGGATATGGGCTGAGCCGCATGACGCATCCAGCTTCGATGACCAGGCGGCGAAAAGACCTTCATTATGATAAAAAGTCACTACGCAATTTTTGGGGGAGCGCTGAACGTGACAAACCACGTGCAATTCAGACTGCAAAACCTTAGCCCGACTTCAGGGACAGTTGAAACGATGATTGGCCAACATAATCAGACTCGTACCATCTCACGCGCACTTCGAGTGCCGTGGTAAGCGGAGGATCGGGGCGCGGCGAAGAACTCGCCGTGTCACCCAAGCCGGCCGGGGCCAAGGTCGGAATGCCGAAGGTGCTTCGGCCTGTTCTAGTTCTGCTCGTCGTGTCTGTCGCCATCAACTACTTCGATCGAGGCAGCCTTTCTATCGCGGCGCCGGCGCTGAAAGACGAACTGGGGATCTCGGTATCGCAACTGGGCATCCTGCTCTCCGCGCTTTTCTGGACCTATGCCACTTTTCAATTAGTTTCGGGCTGGTTAGTGGACCGTTTTCCCGTGGAGTGGGTGCTCCCGGTAGGTTTCTTCCTTTGGTCACTTGCGGAGACTGGAACCGGTGTGGCACGGGGGTTCGGCGCTCTGCTGGTATTGCAGCTGATGGTCGGAATGGGAGAATCGGTCGCATATCCGTGCTATTCGAAGATTTTTTCCGAGCACTTCGCCGAGCATCAACGCGGGTTTGCAAATGCGTGCATCGACGCCGGTGCCAAGTGCGGTCCGGCGCTGGGCACATTGCTTGGTGGGCTCTTCATGGCACACTTCGGATGGCGGCCAATCTTTCTCGTACTCGGGCTGGGAAGCCTCATCTGGCTGCCGTTGTGGTACAAATGGATGCCCCGAAGCCAGTCCATTGCCGCGGGTGGATCCGATGAAGTAGCGAGCATTCGGGCGATCCTGAGCAGGCGTGACGCGTGGGCAACGTTTGTGGGACATTTCTGTTCAAACTACTTCTGGTATTTCGTACTTACTTGGTTGCCGTTCTATCTCGTCCGAGAGAGACACTTCTCAATGAGCAGGATGGCTACCATAGGAGCTGTCGCGTATCTTGTAACGGGCGCCGTAACAACTACGACCGGATGGCTTTCGGATCGCTTAATCGCTGCGGGGGCTACCCCTACGCGCATCCGCAAGACATGCATGGGTGTGGGGATGGGATTTGCCACAATTATTGTGGTGGTCGCGGTGGTTCCCAATCGAACCGCATCCATGGTCTTCCTGATGCTTGCTTGCATGTCATACGGCGTCTATTCGTCGAGCCATTGGGCAACGACTCAAACACTGGCCGGACCCCTGGCTGCGGGAAAATGGAGCGGGCTGCAGAATTTTGTCGCAAATCTAGCCGGAGTAGTCGCACCGCTTATCACCGGGGTTGTGGTTGAGAGGACTGGCCAGTTCTTCTGGGCCTTTGCAATTTCTGCTGGTGTCTCTCTATCTGGCGCCATCGTTTATGTGTTCGTCCTTGGGCCGATCAAACCGATAGATTGGCGCGGTCAGCAACTAACTTGAAAGTTGCGACAGAGCGGCGCTCGAGCGAAAGCCTCGCATTCTTTCGCGATGCAGGATCTTGACTCGAAAACGACGAAAACGATCAACTCGATGTCATCCAGGCTTATTACCCGGTCCGACTGAGGCTTCGGTCCTCTGGCCGCTTAAAGGGTTCTGGTGCAAATATGTGTGGGAGGCGCAGCAAGGCCCGAGGAGAAGTAAGGACTATGCGGCGAGTACTGCATTCCAGATTGCAGGGACAGTTTGGTTCTTGAGACGGAGACTGCCCAGGGCGAATTGTCCTTTGTGAATACGGTGGAGCAGTTCGATCCCGGCAATGGTGGTAGCTGCGCAATCAAAGTTCTTGAAGCCGAGCATCGGCCCTGTTCGGGATTTAATCCCCCGGTGATCCTGTTCGATCAGATTGTTCAGGTATTTCGATGATCTCAACTTGGTGTGCTTCCATGCCTCGTCTTCCCTTGGCATCTCGCGCACGGCTCGGTGTGATGCAGCGTAGCCATCCAAGGTGATGCTGACTGGTACCCGCCTTTGGGTTCGACGCGCCTTACGGAAAAACGCCTTGGCCGCCGCGACGTCTCTTGTCGGACTTAGCCGGAAGTCGACGGTGTTGCCTTCCCGGTCTACCGCACGATATAGGTAAACCCATCGTCCGCGCACTTTCAGATACGTCTCGTCAACACGCCAGGACCGGCCAACTTTACGCGCAAAGCGAGTCCAGCGCTTCTCGAACTCCGGCGCATACCGTTGCACCCAGCGCATGATCGTTGTATGCGAAAGACGAAACCCACGTTCGGCCATCATCTCAACCAGATCACGAAAGCTGAGCTTGTAACATAGGTACCAACGCACACAAAGGATGATCAGATCCCGGTCGAAATGGCGCCCTGCAAACAGATCCTTCATGCCTCTTGACTCGCTCATCGTCGGCCCATTTCTTCCAAATCATTACTGTAACCCGCTCGCCCTGGCTATTTGCACCAGAGCCGTCGAAGGGGCGCTTGATCTCGATAATGTCGAGATTGCCGTTGACATCCACGAGCGCAATGTCGATGGAGCGACTTGTGGTGACGTCGGGTTTTGAGCAGTGATCCTCGATCTGGACTTCCTCCAGCACGGTGACATACTTGGGGAAGATCAGCAGGATAAAGTTGAGGAGCATCTTCCGCCATTCCTTCTCGGTCCTGCCCTCCGACGATTCCAGCCACTCTTTGATCGTGTTGTGGATGAACGTAAATTTATCGATCTCGGCTTGCAGGAGTTCCTGGGGGCGGAAAGGAGTTGTAGAAACCACCGTCTTCCGTCGGCTCAGATAGGTCTCGTACTGCGTCCTAAAATCCCTCATTCCATCGAAGTATTCCCCGATGATGTTTGATACTCTGGCGTTGGCGTAGTGGTCAAGCTCGGTGGAGTTGGGAAATTTCTTAAGGAGCTGTTCGAATACGTCGACAGGTAGGCTGCCAGACTTGTTGCCGCCGACCGCTATGTCCTGGTCCTCCCCTAAGACCTTGGCAAGACGTTTGAAAATCGAAACGTTGCGCTCGGCGACGAAGAGCTTGCGCTCCAGTTTGATGCCGCTATCTGCAAGCAGTACATCGTTCGCTATGCTGAACACGCGACCCTTGATCCGATGGTAGGGACCGTCCCGCTTTGCGAAGTGGAACTGGTACTCGAACTCATCGACATTTTGGTCTTTGCTTGGTTCATTGATTAGGTCTCCGCGCTCCAGCGTGAACACATGACTGATCGTAACCCTTCCATTTGTTTTCAATTCCTCCCAAACCCAACGGCTATTCCAGGAATCGGATGAA
>PKXI01000229.1 GCA_003133425.1 Acidobacteriaceae bacterium | reverse complement strand
GCGGCTGGCCGTCCGCGCGTCCAGATCGCGTGCAAACTGCATCGCGTATTCAAGCGCCTGTTCCCGGTGGTCCAGGGCATGCTGAATACTGTCGCGCAGGGCCTTCGAAATAATCTTGTGCTTCTCCGCGCCAAGCGAGCGGCGAATCGCGTTGCCGCCCAGCGGCAGCACCAGGCCGGTGGTTTCCTGCCACCAGACGCCGAGATCCAGAACCTTGTAAAGGCCGCTCGAAGTGTACGTCAGTTGTCCTTCGTGAATAATGAGCCCAGCATCATACGTCCCGGCCTGAATTGCCGGAATGATCTTGTCGAAAGGCACCGTCTCGGTCTGAATCTTTGGATTGAAAACCTTCATCGCGAGATAGGCCGTGGTCATCGTGCCGGGAACGGCCAGCTTGATGCGGTCCAGGTCGCCGATGGCCAGCTTGCGGCTGGACACAATCATCGGACCATAGCCTTCGCCCACGCTGCCGCCGCATCCCATCAGGGTGTAATTGTCCTGCACATACGGATAGGCATGAAAGCTGATTGCGCTGACATCGAAGAAAGCTTCATCCTGCGCGCGGCGATTCAGCGTCTCGATATCGCAAAGCGTATGAGAAAAGCGATAGCCCGGAACGCGGATCTTGTTGGTGGCCAGGCCATAGAACATGAAGGCGTCATCGGAGTCGGGGCTATGGGCTATCGAAATATCGATTACGTCTTTTGCACTGGCTGGTTCGGTCTGATTCGCAATCACGATGGGGTAGGTCCTTTCAAGACAATAAACAGCAACGGAATTCTAAATGTGGCTAAGCTGTACGACGAAAACGCTGCCATCCCGTGGCCAGCGCGGCTGCAGCAACAATCTTGAGCGCGTCACCCGGCAGAAACGGCACAACGGCAAGCGTCAGAATCGACTGAACCGGGGCGTGGGTCATTGCGGCAAGCCACAATGCGCCGCAAGCCAGAATCACCAGGTTGCCGGCAGCGGAACTCAACGCGGCCGTGGCAAAACTGCGGCTCGTCCTGCGCCACAAAAACGAAATCAACGCAACCGCAACCGGGTAGGCAAGCAGGTACCCGCCGGTGGGCCCAAGCAAGTGGGCCATGCCGCCGGAGAACACCAGGCCAGGAGCAAAAACTGGCAGTCCCAGCGCTCCCTCGGTCAAATAGGTAACCAGTGTAGCAGCCGCCAGGCGAGGAGAGAGCACCAGGCCCAGGAGCAACACGGCAAAGGGCTGCAAGGTAAGCGGAACTGGCGTGAAATAGAGAGGCAAGGCAATATGGGCGCAGACCGCGACAAAAATACTGCTCGCGAGCACGATGCCGGAAGCGCGCAGCCAGGTTGCCGTCCTCGTGGCTGATTCTGACGCGCTGGTCAACGGTACTGAAAGTTCCTTACTCAAAAGAATTCCTCCAAACGCCCCAACGGGCCCGGGTTCGTCCGTGGGGTTGGTTCCGGCCCCCGGGCGAGCAGGCCCTCGTCTGCACCGTCGAACTCAGGGCTCAACTTCCACGTCGGTCTCATGCACGGCATCGAGGGCTGCAAGCGCCCGGAGCCGGTGCTTCCTGCGCTGAAGCCACACGTGGCGCACCAAGCCTGCGGCTGCCATCAGCAGCGCTCCAAGCGAGACGAGAAACCCAATCATTAACCAGCGCATAGGAGCGAACCAACCAAGAATACCAGAGAGGGTAGGTTTCCCCGCAGCCAGGCAGCCTCAGAACCGGCCGATCGATTTGAAAGCGCGCGGCTTAAGCCACGCCGCAATTACCGCAATTTCTTCGCAGGTTTCAAAGTCGACGGAAAAACTCTTCCGAGTCGCAAGAAGTGTCAGGGCACGACTCCACAGGCTGTGCAAAAACTCTTCCGGACTCGCAAGAAGTGTCAGGGCACGACTTCAGTCGTGCCATAAAGGCCCCAACATCCTCGTGGGCTTTAGCCCCTGAGGGAATGCCGAATCGCCTCAAAGGTCTGTTCAAAAATCCCCCCGGCGCCTCACACCTGCCGCAAGCTCCCCTGCAGCCAGTCAAGATAGGGATGGCTGCCCGACTCCACCCGCAGAACCAGAAACTCCGGAGTCTCGTAGCTGTGCAGCTCATGCAACCGCGCTTCCAGAGCCGCCAGTTGATCCGGCCCGGTCTTGATCACAAGCATGGTCTCGGTAGCCGACTCCACCTGCCCCTTCCAGCGGTAAACAGACTGAACGCCGGGGATCAGCGAAGCGCACGCAGCCAGCCGCTCCTCCACCAGCGTGCGCGCAAGCCGCTCAGCCTCCTCGGGGTTGGCCGCAGTAGTCAGAACAATGCTAGCTTGCTGAATGGGGTCCGGCATCAATCGCTTCCACAGTGAAACGTCACTCAAACAAATGTATTCCGAAAACGCAACAGCGAGCCGCTCTTTCTAGATTGTCCTGCCTCAAATACCAAAGCCACAGGTCTCCGATCCCGGAGGGAGCCGGGGGCTTCAGCCACCTGAAAGATGGCTAATTTGCGCGGCCTTTAGGCCCGGGCCTCTGCCCTTCTATCTATCGGGGGGAATTATCGCGTCTCACGTCTCTAACACCGACCACTGCTCCAATCGTCATGACTCCCTCAACTTGCCCATCCCGCCCGCGTGTTGCAGTATGGTCTTTGCGGTCCGCCGCGGCGGCCGCAGGTGGAGAATAGATAAATGAGCACAGCGATCAAGTTCGGTACCTCAGGATGGCGCGCAATTGTGGCCGACGAATTTACCGTGGCCAATATCCGTTTGGCTGTGGCGGGAATTGCCGCCTACGTGAAGACCCAGCCGCTGCCCCACCGCGTACTCGTTGGCCGCGACCCGCGCTTCCTGGGCGAGTCCTTCGTCGCCGAAGCCGCCAGCGTTCTGTCCGCGGCCGGCGTCACGCCCATCGTGATTCCCGAGGCCGCACCGACGCCAGCCATCGCCTATGCCGTGCGCACACTCAAGACCTCCGGCGCCATCAACTTCACCGCCTCGCACAATCCGCCGGAGTACAACGGCATCAAGTTCTCCACCCACGACGGCGCCCCCGCTCTCCCTGACGTCACCAAACAGATCGAAGCCGCCATCGCCGCTCTCCAATCCTCGAACTCCACTATTCCAAAGTCAGTGCCCGGGGCGGCCAGCCCCTTCGAGACCGCTGACGTAAAACCCGCCTTCCTCAAGCGGCTCGCCGAGCTGGTCGACCTCAAAGCCATCGCCAAATCGGGAATCAAGGTGGTCTACGACCCGTTCTGGGGCGCGGGCCGCGGCTACAGTTCCGAGGTGCTGCGCGAAGCAGGCGTGGCCGTCGAGACAGTTCACGACTTCCGCGATGTGCTTTTCGGCGGCCATGCGCCCGAGCCGGATGACCACCTGCTTGGCGACGCCAGGCGAAAGATGAAAGCGGTCGGCGCAGCCATTGGCATCGCCACCGACGGTGACGCGGACCGCTTCGGCATTGTGGACGGCGACGGAACCTTCATCCAGCCGAACTACATCATCGCTCTCCTGCTCGACTACCTGGTTGAAACGCGCGGCTGGAAGAACGGCGTGGCCAAGAGCGTAGCCACCACCAACCTCATCAATGCCGTCGCCGAACACCACAAGGTTCCGCTTTATGAGACGCCGGTAGGGTTCAAGTACATCGGCGAGCTGATCATCGCCGACAAGATCGCCATCGGCGGCGAGGAGTCTGCCGGCCTCACCATTCGCGGCCACGTGCCGGAGAAAGACGGCGTCATCGCCGGGTTGCTGGTAGCGGAGATGGTGGCCACCCGCGGCAAGAGCCTGGGCGTGCAATTGAAGGAGCTGTTTGGCAAGGTTGGTTCCTTCTATCCCGTGCGCGAGAACTTCCGCTTGACCCCGGAGGTCAAGGCCGCGTTCACTGAGAAGTTGAAGGCCGATCCAACCGAGCTGAGCGGACGGAAGGTGAGCGCAATCGTGCGCACCGACGGACTCAAGCTGATTTTGGAAGACGGCTCATGGGTCTGCTACCGGCTTTCAGGAACCGAACCGGTAGTACGGGCCTACACCGAAGCGCGCAGCGAGCAGGACATGGAAGCCCTGAAAGCCGCCGCCGAAAAGTTTGTTTTGTCGTAAGAACGGGTCGGACGAAAGCCCGAATGTGTCAGGTTTTGAGCGTGTCAGGTTTTGATGTGGCAGGTTTCGAGGTTGCAGGTTTTGAAGTGTCACGCTTTGAAAGTGCGTGGCTTTAGCCACGCCGTCAGTGTCACAAAAGCAATCGGGCGTTACAGGCTGCGGAAAAACTC
>PKXI01000132.1:1026-28053 GCA_003133425.1 Acidobacteriaceae bacterium | reverse complement strand
AAGGCCCATGCAAACTCCTAGTTCAGGAGCCACATTACCGCTCACTCGCCTGCTTCAGAATAGGGCCCAGCGAACCGGGGTTGTCGCCTAGCTGCGGATTGACCCGGAAGTCCCAGACCGAGGGGTTGATGTCGGACGGGGACAGAATCTCCACCAGCGCATATTCACCGATAGTGAGTTGCTGCTCCGGCTGGATGCGCAGCCAGTGCTTGCCGGGCACCACTTCCACTTTAGTAGGAATTACGTTTTCGTCCTGAGTTACCTTTCCCGTGGGGCCTACGCTTATGGCGCCGACTATGCGCACAGCCTTGCGCTCGTCCACTCGGACAATGGCGAAGCCCGATTTGTCTGAGTGTGCGCCGTGCTTGCTGTTGCTGGACGATCTTGCGTGGCTTGTGTCGATGGTTACGGCGTGGGAGAGAACCGGCTCGGATTCGTCGCTCACGTTGAGCGAGAGATAGATTGCCGGATCGTTGACATGCAGGTGGACCTTGGCGTGCGCACCCTCCAACTCGAGATTGGCCTTGGAGGCGGCAAGCGGGTTCAGCGTATTTATCCCGTGACGCGTCTTCGCGTTCACGTCCAGGTCGATGGGCGTCAGCTCAACCAATTCCGGCGTGCCCTGAAAAGTGTCGAGCGCAAAGACGCCGTCTTCATCTGGCAGCTCGAGCCCGGGAGAAACCTCCGGCATACGGGCCTTCTGTAGGTTGCGTTCATCAGTCTCTTCCTTGTCGACGTCTTCGGCCTCTTTCATGGCCGGCGAAGGCGCTTCCCCGGTTGGGGTCGCATGATCACGTTCCCACTTGCGCGTGGCGTCCCAGTCCACCAGGTCGACAGGCATTTCCTCCCAGTCGCTGCGCTCCAGCGAAAGGTAGCGCACGCGGTCGCCTGCGATCATGTACTGGCGGACCAACTGGTAGGAGCCGTCCTTGAGAATCAGGCGATGGTTTCTGGTCAGGCCGGGCGCATCTGGTTTCAATACTAGCGGCGTCTGTTTCTTCTCGCTCTGAGACGACTGCGCCGAGACGGCGACCGCCGCCAATACCAGGAATGCCAGCGAAACTGGCAACAAACGGCGAACGTTTGGGAATTGGTTCATCGCACACAGTTTAGACGAACCAGGCTGGCCGGGGTATGCGGTTTCTCAGCGACGAAATGCCGGAAGACGACGAAACCCTTTAATGCGTTTGTGCGTCCAATCTTTAGTCCTCTGATTCAAGGGCGAGTTATTTGACAGGATTCCAGCCGCAAATCCGCACTGAACGACGCGCAAAGTCTGGTACTTTGCCGGTCGCGGTGATTTTGTGTCTTGTCTTGCTGGCGCTGATGGCCGTTGTCCAGGTAGCGCACTTCCATTCTGACGTAACAGCTGCCGACCATTGCCCGCTGTGCGTATCAATGCACTCCGTAGTGCCGGTCGTGGTGGCTGCCGCCGCAGTTGCGCTGGTTCAGGTCGGAGCTCCAACCCCAGTCACTGAAGCGCGCGCAGCGGTCCGGAACTGGACCCCCAAGCTCTTCACGCGCCCTCCTCCCGCAGGCTGCTAGGGCATCTTTTCGATCTTCCAATTCTGCATGGCTCGCGAACCGTCTCGTCCTCCCAATAGGGCGGCCGAAGCTGTCCCGGCCCACAACCTGCAGGCTTATTGGAGCTTCAGAGGGTGCCCCCAATGCACTGAAGATGCTGCCGTGGCGTAAGCCGCGGTCTTCCTTCCGCATTTTTCAGCCAATATCAGGAGGCTTCCCATGCCCATCATTCGCGGCACGATTCTTCGCATTTTTCCCTTTGTCGTATTGATCTTCGCGACTCTTTCCGCGCCCGCGCAAAGTGGCAACGCGGGCACCGTGCGCGGCACCGTAACCGACCCGAGCGGTGCCGTGATTCCTAACGCCACGGTCCACCTGAGCAACCAGGTGAGCGGGTTCGACCGCACCGCCGCTGCCAACTCACTTGGTGAATTCGAATTCTCAAACGTCCCCTTCAACACCTACCGCATCAGAATTTTTGCCGATGGCTTTGCGCCGCTGAGCCAGACGCTCGGTATTCAATCCGTAGTCGGGACGAGTCTCAAACTTGTCCTCCAGATTGTAGGTGCCTCCCAAACTGTGACCGTGGAGTCGACCGGCGATCTTGTTGAGACCGACTCCACCTTCCACACGGATGTTGACCGCGACATGTTCATCAAAGTTCCCATGGAAAGTCAATCATCCTCGTTGAGCTCGTTGGTAACAGAAACCACCCCTGGCGTCGCAGCCGACTCAAACGGCCTCTTTCACGGCCTCGGCGATCACGCCTCCAACTCGTTTTCCGTCGATGGCCAGTCGATCACCGACCAGCAAAGCAAGGTCTTCTCCAACCAACTGCCGTCCAACTCGATTCAATCGATTCAAGTCATCTCCGGCGCACCGCCGGCCGAGTACGGCGACAAAACCAGCCTCGTGATTGTAGCCACCACACGTTCGGGCCAGGGCGTCACCAAGCCCACCGGCAGCATCAGCAGTTCTTATGGCGCATTCGGATCTGCGACGGGCGCAGTCGATCTATCCTATGGCGGCAAGAAATGGGGCAATTTTGTCGAAGCTGACGGCCTCAACACGGGGCGCTTTCTCGATCCGCCAGAGTTCACGGTCTTCCACGACAAGGGCAACGAGCAGAACATATTCGACCGCGTGGACTACAACTTCACGCCCATAGACTCGCTTCATCTGGATCTGAACTACAGCCGCTCCTGGTTTCAGACGCCCAACTCTTACGACAACCTGAATGTTCAGAACGTGGTTGCTGGAGGCGCCGGCGCTAGCCCTGTCTTTGCCAACGTGGGCAACACCGACCAGCACTCGAAGATCGGCACTTTCAACATTTCGCCCACGTACACGCACATCATCGGCAACGACATGGTCTTTAACCTGGGCGCTTATGTCCGGCGGGATAACTACAACTACTTTCCCAGCGGCAATCCTCTGGCAGATCTTGGACCCGCGAACCTGCAGACTTCATCCATCTCCCAGAACCGCACCCTTACCAACGCCGCCGTCCACTCGGATTTCTCCTACGTCAGGGGAATCCATAACATCAAGGGTGGCGCACAGTACGAACAGACATTTCTGCGTGAGCACGATGGTCTGGGTGTGGTCGATGCCACCTATAACTCGCCGTGCCTGGACTTGAGCGCCAACCCCTTGCCCGGCTATTCGAATCCATCCCAGTGCCCCGGCGGAGCGGCCGGCCAGAATCCCAACTATCTTTCCGTCCTGGCTCCCTACGACATTACGCGCGGTGGCGCTTATTACACATACTTTGGCCACACTGATGTGAAGGAGCTGGCGCTCTATATCGAAGACGAGATTAAGGCCGGCAATTGGGACCTCAATCTGGGACTGCGCGAGGATGTCTACAATGGCCTCACCGGCGCCAACCAGACGGAGCCGCGAGTTGGCATTTCCTATAACGTGAAGCCGTCCAAAACTGTGCTCCGGGTTTCCTACGCTCGTACCCTCGAAACACCATTCAACGAAAACCTCGTGCTCTCCAGCACCGGGTGCTCGAACGCTGTTTTGTCGCCGCTACTCAACTGCACCTCCGGCGCATCGGGCACACTCGACCCCGGCTACCGCAACGAGTTCCATGCCGGTTTGCAGCAGGCCTTCGGCAAGTGGGCAACGGTCAGCGGCGAGTACATCTGGAAGTACACGCACAATGCCTTCGACTTCGGTGTGCTTGGCAACACGCCCATCTTTTTCCCCATCGACTGGCATAACTCCAAAATTCCTGGCTACGCTTTGCACGCCAACATACCAGAATTCCATAATTTCAGCGCCTATTTCGTCGCGTCTTCAGTGGCTGCGCGCTTCTTCCCGCCTCAATCCGCAGGAGCCGGAGCCGCCCCCCAGACAGGCGGCCAGCCCTTCCGCATTGATCACGACGAGAAGTTCAACCAGACCACCCACGTGCAATACCAGATCGGTAAGCGCGGCCCCTGGGCGGGAGGCAACTGGCGCTACGACTCCGGAATGGTAGCGGGCGCGGTGCCGTTTGCTGTCAACGGAACTACCCCCGTCAACCTGAGCGGGCTTACCTTCGATCAGCAGGCCGAAGCAGGGCTTACATGCAATGGAGTGGCCGCGACCCGCACGGCGGGCTTTCAGTCGTGCGCGCCTTCGCAGTACTCGTCTTCACTGGTCAGCATTCCCGCGCCGGGAACCGAGAACGACGACAAAAACCCGCCGCGCATCGCGCCGCGCAACCTGTTCGACCTCTCCGTTGGCCAGCAAAACATGTTTCGCACCGATCACTACAAGGTGGACCTCGACCTGACGGCCATCAACATCACCAACAAGTACGCCCTTTACAACTTCCTTTCGACCTTCAGCGGAACCCACTACGTAACTCCGCGCGCACTTTCGGCGAAGATTACGTTGAACTTCTAACCGAAATCTCTAGCTGGCCTGGCAACAAAAGCTGGTTGCCCCATCCTTTCCGCGTATTCCAGCGGAAGGAATGGGGAACCACAAATCAAAGCCTCATTGCCTCCACCTAAACCATTCATTGAACGGCTGTTAGAGGATTTTTCTGCGCATCTAGATTCGTTCCGGCCGAATTTTGCACTTCCTTCCCGTTTCCAACTCTGACATACTTGATTGTGCCCACCAGGTACGTCCAATCACAACAATCCAATTTTGAGGTTGCATCGATGTCGGCAAAGTATGTCTTTGTGACGGGCGGAGTTGTGTCCAGTTTAGGCAAGGGTTTGGCAGCAGCTTCTATCGGCTGTCTGCTTGAAAGCCGTGGCTTGCGCGTGAACATGATGAAGTTCGACCCCTATCTGAATGTCGATCCGGGGACCATGTCTCCCTTCCAGCACGGCGAGGTTTTTGTCACCGACGACGGCGCCGAGACTGACCTGGACCTCGGCCATTATGAGCGCTTTACCCACGCGCCGCTCTCGCGCGACAACAACCTGACCACCGGCCGCATCTACGAGCAAATCATTCTCAAGGAGCGCCGCGGCGACTACCTTGGCAAGACGGTGCAGGTGATTCCGCACGTTACCAATGAAATCAAGAACGCGATGCGCAAGGTCTCGGCGAACGGGGCCGACGTGACTATCGTCGAGATAGGCGGCACGGTAGGCGACATCGAGTCGCTGCCGTTTCTTGAGGCCATCCGCCAGATGCGCCAGGAACTGGGCCGCGAGAATACGGTGTTTGTCCACCTTACGTTGGTGCCGTGGATCTCCGCCGCGCAGGAGTTGAAGACCAAGCCGACGCAACACTCAGTGAAGGAACTGCTCTCTATCGGTATTCAGGCCGATGTGCTGCTCTGCCGTTCCGACCGCAGCCTTCCGCGCGAGATGAAACAAAAGATCGCCGCCTTCTGCAACGTGGAGGAGAAGGCAGTCATCGGCGCCACTACTGTGCCCTCTATCTACGAAGTCCCGCTTCGTTTCGCCGATGAGGGCCTTGACGCGCTAATTCTCAAATACCTGCACAAGGACGCACCGGAGGCAGATCTCAGCAGGTGGAAGGATCTTGTCGATCGCTGCTACCACCCCAAAGATGAAGTTCACATCGCCATCGTCGGCAAGTATGTGGAGTACGAGGACAGTTACAAATCGCTCAAGGAAGCACTGACTCACGGAGCCATCTCGCAGAATTTGAAACTCAAGGTCACCTGGATCGAGGCCGAGGGCCTCGAATCGAAAACCCCCGATGACCGGAGTTATGAGCTTCAGTTGGAAGGATTCGATGGAATTCTTGTGCCCGGAGGCTTCGGCAAGCGGGGCATCGAAGGCATGTTGAACGCCATCCGTTACGCCCGCGAAAAGCAGGTGCCGTATTTCGGAATCTGCCTCGGCATGCAGACGGCTTGCATCGAGTTCGCGCGCAACGTTTGCGGGTTAAAGGACGCCAATTCCAGTGAGTTCGACCCCGCAAGCCAGCACCGCATCATTTACAAGCTGCGCGANNCTGCTGGGCGTCGAAGAGATGGGCGGCACCATGCGCCTGGGCGCGTGGACCTGCATCCTGCAGGAGGATTCGCTGGCCGCAAAGGCTTATGGCGGCGCCACCGAGATCAGCGAGCGCCACCGCCATCGCTACGAGTTCAATCGCGAGTACGAAGCTCTGCTGACCGGCGGCGGCCTGCGTCTCAGCGGTACGACACCTGATGCGACCTATGTTGAGATTGTCGAGATTCCCGGCCACCCCTACTTCCTCGGCTGCCAGTTCCACCCCGAGTTCAAGTCCAAGCCACTCGAGCCGCATCCGCTGTTCCGGGAGTTCATTGTGGCGAGCTACAAGAATCGGAAAAACCACTTGAATCCCGAATTGGCAATCGAGCCGGCCGCAGTACAAAAATGACCGGACGGTGAAAATAATCGCCAGTTAAACTGCTGAACGAGTGCCAGTCTCATTTAACGTCCATTGATGCAGGTTGGTGCTCTGGGGCTGATAAATTGGCCCCCCATGGACCTGCGCTGGGAGCGCTCAACCTGCTATTGACAATGCCGCTTACCCGGCCTATTGTTTGATCGTTTTGTGATCGAGGAAAAAACATCATGGCGTACTTTCAGCTTCAACCCGCGGAAGTGGACCTTCAACAGTTGGCAGACGAGTATTGGCAGGAGGCAGGCGAAAGAGAGCGGCAGCTTGAAGCGGCCGCCTATGAAGCCGGAGAAGCGATTCGCACCGGTGAGCACACGCTGCCTAACCTGGAAACCATCGTTCGGTGGAAATCCGAGCGCATGGTCCATTACTTGATCGGCAACGGAAGCGAGAACATCCGAACCGCACTAGCGGTGGCTTCCTCGCCGAACGCATCGCCTGAAGAAGCCGTCAACGCACTGGTCGCGCTGCGCGGCGTGGACATTTCCATCGCTTCCGCGATTCTGTCCGCGATTTACCCGGAGCGCTATGCGGTGCTCGACTTCCGTGCCCTGGAGGCGCTTGGTCACGCACGTCACGACGTCCGTTTCTATGTCGAATACAACGCCACGCTGAGGCACCTTGCCGAGTGCGCGATCGTGAAGCCGCAAGAAGATCTTCCCGCCCCAACGGCGCTCCATGCGCTGGAGAGGGCGCTATGGGAATGGTCGCGGACCCATGCGGAAGAGTTGGCTGCGCATTGACCTGCTCACTGCATCGGCAGCGCCTGACGGGGTAAAATCGCCTTCGTGAGCAACTCGTTTGAAATTGGGCCGGTGCAGGTGGGCGCAGGCCGGCTATTCCTTATTGCCGGGCCGTGCGTTATTGAGAGCGAAGCCCACGTGCGCAGAATGGCCGATGCCCTGCAGCGAATCACGTCCGACCTTGGCATTCCATTTATCTTCAAGGCCAGCTACGACAAGGCCAACCGCACCAGTGTGAAGAGCTTTCGCGGCCCCGGCCTCGTTGAGGGCACCCACATCCTGGGTCGGCTGGCCAGGGAAACGGGGCTGCCGGTGCTTACCGACGTTCACGAACCCGGCCATTGCGAGGTCGCCGCCGAGGCAGTGGACGTATTGCAGATTCCCGCATTCCTGTGCCGCCAGACCGACCTCCTGCTAGCCGCAGGAAAAACCGGACGTGCCATCAATATCAAGAAGGGGCAGTTTGTCGCGCCAGCGGACATGGAGCACACGGTCGAAAAGGTGCGCTCTACGCGGAATGATCGAATATTTCTCACTGAGCGAGGTTCCAGCTTTGGCTACAACAACTTGGTAGTGGATTTCCGGTCGCTTGCAGTCATGCGGAACATGGCGCCAGTCGTGTTTGATGGCACGCATTCGGTGCAGCAGCCCTCAGCGGCCAACGGCGTCAGCGGAGGCCAACCGGAGTTCATTCCCCTGCTGGCACGGGCCGCGGTGGCAGCGGGCATCGACGGACTGTTTCTTGAAGTCCACGACGACCCGGCAAACGCCAAGTCCGATGGGGCGAATGCGCTGGATCTGAAACTGCTCAGGCCGCTTCTCGAAAAGTTGCTGGCGATTCACCTGGCAGCTGGTTAATCAGCCCGATTACCAGATATTCGAAGAAATCAGGACGGGCGGCCCGGGCTTGCCGTCAATCACATCCGACTTGAGCACCATTTCCAGGTTCTTGTTCTCCCAGCCTGTCGGCACCTGCTTGACTATTTGCTCAAGATACTTGGGCGAGCTGACAAAGGCGCTCGCAGCTTCGGTGCCATAGGGACCGATCCCGGCAATCACCATGACAGGCCCCTCAGTGGTTGGATCGTGGTAGCTGGCCACAATGGCATAATCGATAGCGACCGAGGAATAAGGCTTCGAGAAATCGATGGCCCAATCCGAATTCTGAGGATTCTTCTGGTCGAGAATCTCGGCCATGGGGCCTTGTGTGAAATGAAATCTCATCGGACTAACCAGGCGCATTGTCCACGCATTGTTCGTCGCGCCAATCAGAATCAAGGGACGTGAGCGAAGATCCGTCAGGCTGGTTTCAGTGTCTTCCTTGATCTCATAGGCGGCGCCGTGCTGGCGCAGAACACCCGCGAGGTTAGCAAGTGCGGTTGCTGTCGCGATAGAGACGTGGTGATACGGACCAGTCATGTGATCGATAAAGCTGGTCTGATCCGGTTCCGGCCCTAGCTTAATCGGGTGGCTGGTTCCCACAACGATCAGAATCGGTCGCGGTGAGTTGACGAGCGGCCCCCAAAGCCGGTCGACGACATTAAGTTTGGGTGAAGTGATTCTGCGATAGGAATACGTGCCGGCGACGGCCAATAACAGCACAACCAGGCCGAACGCGGCCACGCGATACCGATGCCGACTTACGGTTAGCAGTCGATGAGCCGCGGTAAAGCCTTCACCTGGAGCCCCGGTCCGCGTTTCTGGCTCTTCCGGCGTCCGCAGTTGGAACTCCGGCACGTAGGAACCAAGCGGCAGCTCAATCTGCAGATGGGTGCCATTTCCGTTCTCGTGATAGTACTGGGCAATCCGCTTTCTCACTTCGCTGGCGCTGAAGCGGACCACGGGGTCGGCGCTAGTGTCGTAATCGGGATCGCGCCCAAAAACTTCAACGCCCAGGGTACGTTCTTTTAGCTCCCTGGAGTGGCCGTCGAGGGCGGCGTCAACGACATACTTCAACAGCGCCGGGTAGCGCTTGCTGCCTCGGAAATGATAGCTGGCAAGGATCGCGTCCAACTCTTTCAGAACCAATTCACGGTCCACTTCGGAAGCAGGCCCCCATCGCTCTGGAGTTTGCATAGTTTCAGACATGCCAAGGTTCCAATCACTCCACCAGGGGGGTAGCATACACCCACACAGCTTGCGTTGTCACGGGCGATTCCAAGCCACGGAACAGGGAAGCACCGAGGAATTGTTCGAGAGACGAAAATTTTATAACATGTGTATTTTCAATATTATACAAATAAAGTTCGCGCATGAAAGGAATGTAACATACGGTATCAACCTTGCGCGCGCCTATACCGAAGTCAAAAATGCACACGGTTTGAATATCTTTAGTCTCCAGCGACTGCATGCTGCGGTTAAGAGCGCAGGGATGAGTGTGTCCCGCATTCGCTGCCGGATATTTTGAAGATTTCTAAACCTCATTGCGGCAGACCAGGTCCCGTACTCCCCAAAGGAAAGATATTACGGGGAAGAAGGGCTAGGGCTGGTGCAAGGAAGATTATCGATAGCCCGGGGCGTCCTCAGATGGCCGTCGCAGGGCATTACGCAGGGTTTGTACGGCATTGAAAGACCGTTCAAGCCTGGAACTTGAATCAATCATGGAGGCTCCAATATGACGCTACGCAAAATGATGAGACCTATAATCGGGTCCGTATTCGCCCTGCTTATGCTTGGGTTTTCCCAAGTGCTGCTGGGCCAGGCCGTAAATGGCACGCTGCTCGGAACGGTCACTGATTCCACCGACGCAGCCATTTCGAATGCCCAGGTGACAGCCACACTCACATCCACCGGCGCAATTCACCAATCCACAACCAATGCGAGCGGAAACTACACGTTTCCCGACATGCAACCCGGAATCTACATCATCACCGTCAACGCAACCGGATTCAAAAAGGCTGAGCAGCAGAACATCAACCTGCTTGCCAACACATCGCCCCGCGTCGATGTTACGCTCCAACCCGGCAACGTTTCTGAGACCGTCGTTGTCACCACGGCGCCTCCGGTTCTCCAAACCGATCGCGCTGATATCAGCACCAAGATCGAAGCGCAGACCGTGATGGAATTGCCGCTCACGACCAACCGCAATTACCAGTCGCTTCTCAACCTGGTGCCCGGTGTCGCACCCGCAGTCTTCCAGCACTCGCAGTTCTTCAACGCCTCCGACTCTCTGCAGACTGAAGCGAACGGCATGCCCCGCGTGAGCAATCTCTATCAGATTGAAGGTATCGACGACGACGAGCGCACCGGCCTTCTGCAGATCCTGATTCCGCCCGCCGAGGCGATTCAGTCGGTCGATATTTCGACCAATAACTACGAAGCCGAACTCGGCCGTTCAATCGGCGCCATTACCAACGTCACCCTCAAGTCCGGAACCAGCCAATTCCACGGTTCGGCCTTCGAGTTCATTCAGAACAACGCCGTCAACGCCCGCTCCTATTTTGCCGGGCCGCTCGGCCACCTCTCGTATAACTACTTCGGCGGCAGCGTCGGCGGACCCATCATCAAGGACAAGCTGTTCTTCTTCGGTGATTATCTCCGCACCATTGACCACGAGCAGGTTAGCAGCACATTCACAATTCCCGATGCTCGTTACTACACGGCAAATAGCAGCGGCAATATCGATCTCAGCGCCGCCCTGGTCGGAACCAAGGGACAAATCTACGATCCAGCCACCGGCGACGGATCGAGCGCGCATCCGCGCACACCGTTTGTCAACAATCAGCTTCCTCTGAACCGCGTCAATCCCGTTTCGCTCACCATCCTCCAGGACTTGAACGCGGCGGCGGCAAAGTACGGAAAACTGAACTCCACGTTGCCCCTCTCAGCGCCCACAAACAACTACACCACCAATCTGCCCTTCACCAAGGCATCAAACAGCTACGACATTAAGATTGACTTCACCCCCACTGAGAAGAATCACGTCAGCGGCCGGTACAGCTTTCAAAACAACGCCACCTACCAGGCGCCTGCGTTCGGTAACTTCCTGGGCGGTCCACAGGGTGGCGGCTTTGAAGCCAACGGCTCCCAGAACACCTATAGCACCGGCGGCAACTGGGATCACGTTTTCTCGCCCAGCTTCTTCACCGAAGCCCGCGTAGGCGTCGCCCACCTGCGCAACTCGGCCAACCCCAACGATTATGGATCCAACGACGCAACCACCATCGGTATCCCCGGCGTAAACATCGCCGGCCAGCCATTCACCAGCGGCCAGGTGGGCCTCACCATCAACGACGGATTCTCCAGCCCGCTGATTGGCTACTCGGCATCCGTGCCTTGGATCAGGGCTGAGTCCAACATCGATATGGTGAACAACTGGACCAGGGTCAAGGGCAACCACACCATAAAATGGGGCGTGGACCTTCGCCGTGTACGCGACGACCTTCTCCAGGACCAGACCTTCAGCCCTCGTGGCGCATTCACCTTTTCAGCTAACCAGACATCCAGCACGGGTGGCAGCACCAACGCGGTCAACGATATCGCCAGCTTCCTCCTCGATCAACCGAGCCAGACGGGTCGTGATCTCAACACCTTCTTCCCCTGCTATCGGCAATGGTGGTTCTTCGCCTTTGGCGCCGACAAGTGGCAGGTTTCGCCCAAGCTGACCGTCGATCTTGGCATTCGCTGGGAGTTTTATCCGCCCGCAACGCCAAGAATCGCAGGCGGATTCTCAAACTACAATCCAACCAACAACACCATCGTTCTGGCTGGCTTGGGCTCCAACCCGTCCAACCTCGGCATGGTCACCAAATACGACTACTTCGCACCGCGCACCGGATTCTCCTACCGGGTCACCGACGCCACTGTTGTTCGCGGTGGATTCGGCGTCAGCTATATTCCGTTCACGGATAACACCTATGCCTACAACTACCCGATCCGCGCCAACAACAGCTATCAGCCCACGGGTGGTTCGGCATATACGCCGGCAGTCCTTAGTGATGGAGTCACCGTGGCTTCCTTCCAGGCGGGCTTCCCGGCCCCGGTTCCGGTTGCCATTCCCTCCAACGGAATCATTGCCGCCAGTACGCCTACGCTCATCAGTCAGGTCTATACCTATATTCCTTCCACGTTCAGAAATTCCTACGCTGAGGCCTGGAACCTGGCCGTGCAGCAGGCCTTCGGCGCCAACTTCTCGCTCCAGATCGCCTACGTCGGCAACCATGGCTCCCGTATGAATCTGTCGCAGAACATCAACCTGCCCAGCTACTATGGTGGCGGCAACGCCTCCCTTCCCGAGAACACGACTGCCTTTACCGGCGGCGCTACCGGTCGCACTGCGGCAACCAACGAGTACTTCCTCGGTGCCTCCTCCAACTACAACTCGCTCCAGGTCCAGCTCACCAAGCGCTTTTCAAGTGGCCTCTCCTTTACCTCTGCCTTCACTTGGGGCAAGGAACTTGATTACGCCACGGGTGGAGACGATAACGGCGGTGTACCGTTCTTCATCAACTTCCGAAGAAACTACGCACCAGGAGACTTCGACCGCGCCAAGAACTTCGAGCAGACCTTCAACTACGAACTACCGGCCGGTCGCGGCCATGCTCACTTCAACTCCGGCGTTGGCGACGCGGTTCTTGGCGGATGGCGCCTCACTGGAATCGTCTCTATGGTCTCTGGCTTGCCGTTTACGGTTACCGCCAACGGCGGCACGCTGAATACACCGGGAACTCAGCAGGATGGAAGTATCACTGGCAGCCTGCAGGTTGCCCATCACATCGGTCCGGGCAATCAGTGGTTCAACACGGGTAATTTCACGCAACCCGCCGGCTGCCCCGGATCCACAACACCATGCCCGAACCCGGGCCTTGGGAATACCGGCAGAAACCAGTTCCGTGGCCCTGGCTATGTCCAGGACAACGTCTCAATCGCAAAGAAATTCACCATCTACCGCGAACTCAATCTGGAGACCCGTGTCGACGCCGTCCAGTTGAGCAACTCGCCTCAATTCGGCCTTCCCAACGGCAGCATGACCTCCTCCAACTTCGGCCAGATCACAGGCACCCTGGGCAGCGGACAGGGCACTGTGAATGGCGTCGGAGGCGGCCGCTCACTGCAAGGATCTATCAAGTTCCAGTTCTAAGCAGGAGCGCTTAAACCTGAAACAAAACAGGCCGNNCGGCCTCTCTTACAGCGGCGCACGTCTTGTATCGCTTTCGAGCCTGATCTGCGCCGGCATTCTTGAGCCACGCTGAGCATAAGTCTTCAGCGGGAACCGCTTCTCTGTGGCTGTAGGTTCTGCCCTTATGAGTGGACTGCTTTTTTGTTGTGACGGCCCGGTCTCAGAGAAATCCCGCGATACACTAACCAGTCGCCACGCCTTCCCATGGAGAATTCAATATAGGCTTGTTGGCAAAACGGTTCATCTTGACTGTCAACCTGGCCCCGGAACCCGGCGCCATCCGTACTTCGAATGATCAGTCGTTCACCTGCAACGTTGTGATTGACCCATTCCGTATCCCCCTAACCCGCAAGAACGATCAACGATCCGATCTCTGTTCAGGAGTCGCGCCGCGCGAAGGGTTCACTTTCTCCTCCTGGGGCTTCCTCGCATTTCCAAGCAGATTCCCTTCCAGTAGCAGATTCTTCAGTTCCCCGGGAGCGACCGAAAGAAACGTACCAGTGCCGGGAAACGCCCTGCTGTCGCGAACGATTGCGCCTGGAGTATTATCCAGGCGAATGACGGGCGCGTCCGCATTTGGCTTGCGTGTGCTCACATCATCCAGTTCCAGGTTTGTTGAGTTTTCAACCTTGAACGCCGGACCACTCGCCGAATTCAACTGTACATTGTGCAATTCGAGCCCGTCAGAGTAATTTCCAATGAGTCCCACTTTTCCTGTACCGATAATGTTGCTGATGTGCAGATTCGAAATGGGCATCTCTGGAAGGCCTTCTATGTCGATCAGAACTTTGGCGCCATTCACAATCATGTTGCTCATTGCAATGTTCCGAAATACTGGAGTGCGTTTCGACACCGGCTCCTCGGATGTCCTGGTCTCTCCTTCCATCAGGTAGTAATTGGTTACCGTGATGGCCTCTCCAACATTCTCCATAGTCCAGTTATTGAAGCTGATATCTTCTACAACTCCTCCGCGTCCACGCGCACTCTTGATGCGAGCGCCATTCTGTGTGTCGAGCGCTGTAATGTTGCTTGCAACAATGTTGCGCACGCTGCCGGAGGTCTCACTGCCGATGGTGATTGCGCCGTGCGCGTGATGGACCGTGCAATTGGTAATCTCGACATCCTCTGTCGGACGATGCACGCGCAGTCCATCGGCATCCTTGCCCGACTTGATCACAATTCCGTCGTCCCCAGTGTCGATGTAAGCGTTTGCGATCTTCACGAAACGGCTGGAGTCCACCACGATCCCATCGGTATGAACTCCAGGATAGGTCTCAATGACGACATTCTCCACAACCGCATTTTCGCTGTAGAGAAGATGAATCGTCCACATCGGCGAGCCAACAAAATGGAGGCCGTCGATGAGGATATTTTTGCTGTTCATAAATCGGATGAATGAAGGTCTTAGCTCTGAAGCGGCTGCCTTGTATTCCTGTTCCGATATTGGCTTGTTCGCGTTCAGCGCCTGCAGCAAATGTTCCCAGTTGGAGCCATTAGCGCTTCCCGGATCGGATCCCGAGGCTTGAGTCCTTCCGTGGAGATTCATCCAATCTGCATTGCTGCTGGTGAGGGTTCCACGTCCTTCAACGGTGACGTTCTCCAGATCGTGACCGCCAATCAGCGGCACCGGCGTCAAAGTTTCTATGCCCTGCTGACGACCGGGAGTGAAAGGCAGGAGAACTGCGGGGAATCGTATTGTCGCTCCCGCATCAATGTATAGGGTCAGATTGCTGACCAGTTCGATAGGCCCTGAAACATAATTTCCCGCCGGGACATAAACCGTTCCGCCGCCCGCATTCTTCGCCGCTTGAATTGCCGCGCGAAAGGCCTCCGTAGAATTGTCGGAGCCATCGTTGTGAGCACCATAGTCCGCAATATTGAAGAATGGCCCGCTTGCCATTGTGGGCGCAGGAGTGGCGCCGCACGCGCAGGTTGCAATCAACCAAACCGCCATCATCAATCCGACTATGAACTTTCTTATACGCATATGTCTCTCCCCAGAATTATTTCCCAGAAGCGCAAATCGACGAATCCCACTGAATAGGTTCCACGCGACGCACAAGCAGCGCCCAGGCGAACGCTCCGGTGGTGGTCACCAATCCGGTGACGAAAAAAGTCAGCCGCGAACTTCCGTTAATCTGCACAATGACTCCCGCCATCCAGGGGGCGATAATCCCCGCGAGATTAGCGACTCCATTCTGCATGCTAGTCCATCGCCCCGCCATTGCGGGCCCGGCAAGTGTCTGGCTAATTGCCCAGTGATTTGAAGCGAAGGCTCCGTAGCCGATGCATGCCACGGTCATTATTCCAATCGACAGGGGAAGGTTGCCATGAACAAATGCCAGCAGCATCAGGCTTGACGCCACAGCCTGGCCGCCCACCACTACAGTCTTGCGAACTCGCGTGGGCGATCCACCGGCAGCGATCAAACGATCTGAGATCCATCCTGTAACCAGTGTCGAGCTCGCAATCAAAAGGAACACCGCGGAAGCAAGCCGCGACATCGGCCCAATCGGCATCTTCTCTTCGCGTACCAGGTAGATTGGAAGCCACGCCAGCAGGAAATAGAGAAAGTAGTTTCCACAAAAATGTCCGAGGAAAGTTCCCCATGCGGATTTCACACTCAGCAGCCTGGCGATGGAAGGAAGCGGAGTTGAATCACCGCCGCCAACTTTGCGTCCGTATCGTGGCATCGCGCGGAGCCACGGCAGAACCCATAGCAATCCGCCCGCACCTAGCGCTATGAACAGCATCCTCCACCCGACGTGTACGATCAGCAGTCCGCCGAGAAACGCACCCACCGCAGGCCCCGTCTTTGTTCCGGCATCAATGAATGAATTGGCTCGTCCGCGCTGCTGTTGCGGGAGTTCGGCAAAGACGCGCGAGTAGCAAGGGTAGGCCACTGACTCCCCGACACCAAGCAGCAGCAGCGCCAGGAACAGACCGGCGAAGCTTGTCGCGAGGCCCGTTATTATCGTGGCGCCCGACCATAGAACATATCCCCCCAACATCACCCAGCCCACCGGAAACCGATCTGAAAACCAGCCCGCAATGCCGGTGATCTGCGCCAATGCATACGTCCAGAAGAATGCAGACAGCAAGGTTCCTATCTGGATGGGCGATAATCCGAACTGCCGCTGAATGTCGGGAGCTGCGATCGAAAGATTGCTCCGGTCGACATAGTTGATGACGGCCGAAATCACGAGCAGCAGCACTACGGTCCATTCCCGCCGAGACATGCTCGCCTCGGCCAGAACTTCTCCAGCCGTAGGCGTCTTGCTTTCGGTCGCATGCTGCGAAAATGGTGAACGCACTTCGTGCTCCCGTTTCTGATTTCCCGCGATCACAATTTGAGGTCGACTAATTCTAGGCCTCTAGATTCAGTTGAGTGAACCACGCAGGTTAATTGAAATTCCTAGGTGTTTCGCGGAACGGTTCCCAGTGTATCTGTCATGCACCCGCCGGCCCTCAGAACAATTGAGTCGTGCAGAATGAAGGACACTTAACCCCAAAAGCATCGGACTTCAATTCTTGCTTAAAAGGGTTTACTGCCAGCCGCATGTCGGATCTGGAACGGCGATCTTTCCATCGAGCAGGAAGCAGGAAGCGCCGCCGGTGTCAGTGCGGTAGGTGCGGACTTCTGCCGACTGCAATTCGTCGAGGATCTCATTGCGAGGGTGGCCGTAGCGGATGCGAAGACCGCAGGAGATAACGGCCCACTGCGGCGCTACGCGGGCCAGGAACTCTGGGCGAGTAGAGGTGACGCTGCCGTGATGTCCCACCTTGAGGAGCGTGCTCTTGAGGGCCAGGGCGGGAATAGTGGACTGGGCGACCATAGCGTCTTCGACTGGGCCTTCAGCATCGCCTTCTAACAGGACAGATGTAGCGCCAAAGGCAACATGCAACACCAGCGAGTCATTGTTGGCGGGCTCAAGACCGGGCTGATAACTGGGCAGCGGTGTGAGAGCACTGACATGGGTGTTGCCAAACGAAAAAGCGTCGCCGGCGCGAAGTGAGCGAAGGCGAATGTGAAGGCTGGCGGCTTCGTCGAGCAGCGCGCTGTAGGCTTCGGTGCGCGGGTTGTTGCCCACCCATAGTTCATCGGGGTGGAAGTTGCGCAGGACGGCGGCCAAGCCGCCCATGTGGTCGGAGTGGGTATGGCTGAGGGCCACTGCATCCAGATGCCGGGTGCCGCGCGACCAGAGAGTTGGTGAAACAACGTCCTCCCCGATGTCATAGTCCTGCGGGGCCTGATGCGGTCCACCTCCAAAACCGCCGCCATCCACCAGCAGGGTCTTGCCGTCGGGAGTAATCAGCAGAAGCGAGTCGCCCTGGCCCACGTCGATGGCTTCGACAAGCAGCGCATTGTTTGGGTGCTGGATAGGCCGTGGCGCCACGGCGGCCAGCGCGGCTAGCAGCAGGGAAGTCCATGCGGAGCGGCGCTGCCAGCGGCTCCCGCTCGATACGCTCAGGTGGGCAAGCAGGATTGCCGCTGCAAGCAATGCGCAGAAGGCTGCCGATTGAATCAGGAGCGGATTGGGGATACGGAAATCTCCAAAGGCAAGTGAGCCGAATAGTCGCACGAGCCCAACGCCAATGTGCAGCACGACCGCCGCAATCATGGCCGGAACAACTGCGGCGGCGGCCCACGAAACCAGCAACAACAGCGTGAGCAGCGCAGCAGGCATGAGGACCGCAAGCAGCGGCAGGATGAATAGATTCACCGGCAGGGCGACGATGGTTATGCGGTGAAAGTAGATCGCCATGGGCAAAGTCATGGCCATCTCTACGACAAGGGATACGGCCACGAGTTCGACGAGACGAAGCAGAAAGCGCACCGTCCAGGGAAAGATGCGCCACGCGAAGCGTCCAATCCCCGCCTCCTGCAGGCGCGCAGCAACCATTCGCAACAGAACGCGGAACTGAGCCAGGCGCGGCGTCAGCTTGGCGTCGAGTGCGGTCATGCGCAATTCCCGCGTAGCGTTCAAATAGGGATGCACGCTGCCCTGGAGTAGTGGTGCGGCAACGCCGGCGATGGCTACGACCGCGAGCAACGTCATCTGCAAGCTCGACTCGAACAGGCTGCGAGGGCTCACAACAAGTAGGCACAACGAGGCAAAGCCGATCGTGTTCATGGCGCTTCGCTCTCGGTAGACGAGCCGGCCGAGCAGGTAGAGGGTAACCATCCAGAGCGACCGCTGCACCGGCGTGGCGAAGCCGGTAAAGAGCGCATAAGCGAACGACGCAAGAATGGTGATGAGGGTGGCCGGAACGCGAGGCATGCGCAGTCGGCGCGTAATCCAGAAGATACATGCGGCCACAATCGCGAGATGGAATCCCGACACTACCAGCATATGAAAGGAGCCGGTGCGTTCGAATCCGACGCGCAGAGAATGCGTGAGGTAGGTACGGTCGCCGGCCACCATCGCGGCTAGCATCACGGCATCTTCCGGAGTCAGGCGCAAGGGCGCAGGCAGGCGGCGCATGGCGGCGGGCAGTGCCAGCAGGCGCGTAGTGGTAGCGTGCTGCAATGCGTTCACGCGGCAAGTCAGGAATGTGCCGGGGTTCCCGAACTCGTCAATGCGCTCTATTCGCTCGATGGGTACGCTGGCAGTGGAGGTGATGCCCTGATCGAGCAGATAATCTTCGCGGCTCCAGACGCCAGGATCGTGATACGTTTCAGGCGGTAACAGGCGGACAGCGGCGCGAATACGATCGCCGCAACGAAAGGGCGGGATCGTTTGACTGGTTGGTTGGTTTGTCACCGGATCTGCTACTTGGGTAGCCGTGCCTTCCGGCCAGCGCACCGTCAGCCGGACTCCTCCAGCAATTTGTGCCTGTTTGTCCTCGGTATCGGTCACCATTTCGAGGCTTGAAACACGGACGTCGATTCGTTGCGTAGGCTGTGGCGCTGGAGCTGTATCGTCGGGCACGTTGTCGTTCAGGTTTTGCTCCGCTTCACCGCGCACCGCCCCCGCATCCACGACGGTTCCTTCCACACTGCGGAGAAGCCCGTCGGAGAGCGAAGCAAGGGCGGGCGCGGGGGCCGGTTGCGGCTCCATTAGTGCACACCAGGCGCCCAGCAGGCACCACAGGGTCGCCAGGGGCAACCAGGCGACACGCTGGGCGCGCATGGCTGCAACGCAGCACAGAACGCTAACCGGGGCCAGCGTAGCCAACACCAGCCCTGGACGCAGCCAAACCCAATGCGTCACGGCAATTCCGGCTGCAAAGAGCCATGCAGCATGGAACAGGGGCGCGGCGCTCAGGCCGGAAGAGGGCTGCCCGGAGGTGGGGGATTCGGATTGCATTGGGCCCGATAAATTAAAGGAACTATGGGGTTCAGCCTATCAGGCGCGGCGCAAATGGACCACCGACTCCAGATGAAAGGTCTGGGGAAACAGATCGGCAAGGGTCAGGGATTCGATTGCGTAACCAGTTGCGACAAGTGCGCGCAGGTCGCGGGCCAGGGTTGCGGGATCGCATGAGACGTAGACGAGTCTCGGAGCCGCAATCTCCGCGAGCAGCGCAGTTATCTCAGTACCCAGTCCAGTGCGTGGAGGGTCTACGACAATCAGGTCGGGGCGCTCTGCCTTGCTGTTGCGTCGAAGGAAGTCGAGGGTCGAGGGCCGCACAGCGGATCCGGAAGTGCCACGCAAATTTTCTGCGAGAGCTACTGTCGCAGGGGGAGCAGACTCGACCGCGACTACGCGGGCAAAGCTGGCCGTGAGCTTGCGCGCAAACAGGCCGACACCAGCGAAAAGGTCCCAGGCAAGTCTGCCTTCTTGTCCGGCCGTGACTCGTTCCACAAGCGCGTCCACGAGCCAGCGATTCACCTGGAAGAAAGCTCCGTGGTCCACACGATAGTCGAATCCGGCAGCACGATAGGCAAGAGACAACTCGCCCCATTGCGCGACGGTGCGCGGTAATTGCGCAGGATTCCCTTCTCTCCCGTGTCCTTCCACAACGAGCTCCATGCCTTTGAGCGCGGGAATCTGCTCGGCGAGTGCACGAGCAAGATCGTCGATTCTTACCTTTGATGCGGTGGCAATGAAGACACTGACGAGCAATGAGGTTTCGGTGGCGTCGCAGAAGAGAGAGATCTCACTTGGCCGCAACGACGGCAAAGATTGCCTCGCAGATTCGGCGAAACTCTGTGCGGCCTTCACCAGCAGCGGCGCTGCAATCGGGCACTCCGCGATCGGAATTACCGTATGCGAACGCCGCCCGCGATAGCCGGGTTTTCCCTCAGCGTCAAAGGCGAGCCTGATGCGATTGCGATAGGCCCATGATTGGGATTCATTTGCGCCAGCCAGCACGGAAATTTCGTCAGGCGCCCGAACGCCGCCGCGCTCCAGTGTCTCGCGTAGGATGGCTTGCTTGAAAGCGAGCTGCGCCTCGTAGCCCGTGTGCTGATAATGGCAGCCGCCGCATGCGCCAAAGTGGCGGCAGGCTGGCGCAATGCGCTCCGGAGCAGCGGTGACTATTTCGGCTACTTCAGCTTTTCCGTATCCGCGTTTGTCTTCAGTGATGCGCACTTGTGCCTGTTCTCCAGGCAGGGTCAGCGGTACGAAAATAGCCTTGCCTTCCACGTGAGCCAGGAAGGCACCACCGTAAATGGGTTTTTCGATTTGTACGAGCTTGGGCGATATGGGTGCAGGCCTTTCGAGTTGCGGCTTGGCAACTCTTTGTGGCGCGGACTTGGATCGGCGTGGCTTCATTGTTGGCTCATGTAAAACAGGCTGAGGCGCGGCAAACTGTAGTGCACCAGCAATTGCTTCTGAACAAATTGGTGTTCAACCTGGCGCAGTTGCACTACTCCCATACGGCTCCGATAGGGTGCTAGCTCGCGGGCCGCATGTTCTTTCAGCCTCACCAGTAACTCCTCGGGAGCCGCTGCGGTGAGGGCCGCAAACAGTTTCTCTTCGAGCACCGTGAGGGAGCGCTCAAGCGCCTCAATATCTACGTGGATGGCACTCTGAGTTGACGCGCGTACCTCGGCCGCCAGTTCACGCAACCGCGCAGCGGTCGCAGCGCATGGCTCCGGAGCAACGGCGGCAGCATCCAGGGCGGTGGCTGCCGATTCAAGATGGGCAGCAATGCGCTCGTGTTCGAAGCCCGATTCGGTTGGCGAAGTTGTTGCAGCAGCTGTGCCGGCCGAGGCTTCTTTCAGCTCCATTGCTGCGTCCATCACTGCTTGCGCGCACCACGCCAGGCCATTGATGCGCCGCATGCGCCCGCGCTTCTGGCGCGTTTCATACTTGTCAAAGGCCGTGTCAATGCCGCGCAGAGCCGCTTCCAGCGGAATCCCGGCTTCGCGCCAGGTTTCAATCAACGCCCAGTCGAGCGTGGAGAGCAGCAGCAGCGATCCCCGCCGCTGCTGAAAGCGCTCTTCGATCTCGGTAAAGTAATTGAAATAGTTCTGCAAGGTGGCGCCTCAGTGGGGCCGGCTGCGCGGGCGGGCTGCACGATTGCGCTCGAACAAGATACGCAGGCCATCGATGGTGAGCCACTCGTCGATCTCGTTGATGAAGCGGGAATCCTCGGCAATCATGCGCGCCAGGCCGCCGGTGGCGACGATGCGCGGCTCGATGCCTGGGTCGTCCTGTTTCAGTTCGGCAAGAATGCGTTCGAGGATTCCGTCCACCAGGCCGATGTATCCGAAGTAGAGTCCGCTCTGCAGATGACCAACGGTGTTTGTGCCGATGACCTTGGCGGGCCGCTTGATGTCCACACGGCTGAGTCGCGCGGCGCGGTTGAACAGCGCATCGGCGCTCAGGCCAAGGCCGGGTGCGATGGCACCGCCTAAATACTCGCCCTTCGCCGAGATGACTTCAAACTTGGTAGCGGTGCCGAAATCCACCACGATGCACGGGCCGCCGTAACGCTCGAAAGCAGCGATGGAATCGGCGAGTCGGTCGGCACCCAGTTCCGTCGGGTTGTCGATCAGCAGGGTCATGCCGGTCTTTATTCCCGGCTCCACAAACATCGGCTCAATATGAAAATAGAGCTCGCAAACCTGGCGCAGCGTGGACTCGACCGGCGGCACCACCGAGGCGATAATGATGTGCGTCACCTGGCTCGGCGCCATACCGTGCATCTCAAAGAGATTCACGAAGAAGACGCCGTACTCATCCACGGTTTGCGTGCGATGTGTGGTAACGCGCCAGTGCGCGGCCAGTTCGGGCTTATCGCCTTCGAGGCGGTAGAGGCCGAGCACCGTATTCGTATTTCCGACATCGAGAGCTAGTAGCATTGTTTCCTCAGTCCACGTCTCTCAGTTCGTTTGGGCGGCGCGGATACCGCCGGTCTGCACTGTCACCAGTCCGGCATCGGTTCGCACCAGCAGGAATCCATTTCCATCCAATCCCGCCGTGACGCCGTTGCAGGCCTGCGGTCCATGCACTTCCACATTCCTGCCGCGGACCCATGTTGAAGCCCGCTCGACGCGGTTGGGAATCGTCCCTTCTGCCGTCGCATCGGCAAGCGCGAGCGTCTCTCGCTCCAGCGATTTTAGCAGGGAGACGAGCAAGTGCTGGCGGGGAATCCTTCGGCCCGCTTCAGTGTCAAGAGAGGTTGCGGCAGCGCTGAGGCCGGGATCAAAGCTGCGCTGATGCACGTTGATACCGATGCCCACAACTGCAAACGTAACCGCGCTGCCCTCGGTGTGCGCTTCAACCAGGATGCCGCCGGTCTTTCGCGGACCTATGAGCAGATCGTTCGGCCAGCGTAGGTCGGCGGTGAGGTCGCAGGTTGAGCGGATCGCGTCGGCAGCGGCGAGACCGGCAACGAGTGGAAGCAGCGCCAGGCGTGCAGCGGGGATCTGCGGACGCAGCAGGACGCTGACGTAGAGCCCCTCGCCCGCCGCCGAGTGCCATGCGTGGTCCCCGCGGCCGCGGCCGGCCATTTGCTCGTCGGCGAGATAAACGGAGCCGTGCGGCGCGCCGTTGCGTGCGGCGGCAAGGGCATCGTTGTTGGTTGAATCAGTTACCGCTGAGAAATGAAGCTTGCCGGCAAAAATGGAACCCCAAATCCCGTCCCCGTCTGCGGATTCGAGCGCGGCCAAATCGAACATTGCCTAGCTCACTCCGCCGTGATGGCCATGGAGATGTTGGCGGCCTTGGCCGAGTGAGTGAGCGCGCCCACGCTGATAAAATCCACGCCTGTCTCGGCATAGGCGCGGATGTTTTCAAGCACGATGCCACCGCTGGCCTCGGTGGGAATCCAGCGTTCGGTTTGCCCCTCGGTTTCCTTACGGATGCGTTCGACGGCGCGCTTCACTTCCTTCGGCGTCATGTTGTCGAGCAGGATCGCTTCGGCGCCATTCGCGAGGGCTTCCTCCAACTCTTTCACGGTTCGCACTTCCACCTGCACGCGCTGACCTGGCTTGCGCAACTGAAGTGCGCGCGGCAAGACTTGGGCAATGCCACCGCCGAGCGAAATATGGTTGTTCTTGATCAGGATTCCCGAGGCCAGGTCGATGCGGTGATTGGTTCCTCCGCCGCAAAGCACCGCATACTTTTCGAGAGCCCTCATACCCGGGACGGTTTTGCGCGTGTCGAGCACGTGGGCATGGGTTCCCTGGATTGCGTCGGCGTATTTACGCGTCAGCGTCGCGATGCCACTCAGGTGCTGCATCAGGTTGAGAATCACGCGCTCGCAACTTAGCAGCGCGCGCGCATTGTGGCGGATGACGGCCATGACCTGCCCCGCATGCACTCGGACGCCGTCGAAGATCTCTGGGTGGCTGACGACTTCAAAGCGCGTCTGCGCTGGAGGACGCCGGTCGAGACGAGCAAAAACCTCAAAGAAGCGCGGCACTGCGCCCAGGCCTGCCACCACCATCTCCTGCTTGGCAATGATCGCTGCCGAGGCGCGCAGGTTTGGATCGATGGTCAGGTTGGTCGTGGTGTCGGCCACGGCCTGATCCTCAACCAGGGCCTGCTCCAGCAATGCGTCAATGCGGTGGCTCTTCCAATCCATTTCGCTGTTCTCTAGACAACTCCGATTAAGCTGTCATCCTGAGCGAAGCGTAGCGCAGTCGAAGGACCTGCGGTTGCTTTTCGCTCACTTTCTCACGCTCCTGGCAACACATCCAGTGCAGCGCGCGCCTTATCCATCAGAAGTCGCGTCTCCGATTCCTGCTTCTTCAAGCCCTCGACAACCTGCGCCGGCGCCTTGGCCAGAAAACTCTCATTACCCAACTGGCGTTCCGCGGCGGCTAACCCTTTTTCATACTTGGCAATATCTCTTGTCAAGCGCTCGCGCTCCGCGGCCACATCGACGGTGCGTTCGTAGACCACGGCTACGTCGAAGTCGGCCGTCGAGTGCTTCGACAGGCCAGCGGTTATCTGATCCGCGAAGCGCACTTCAGTCACACGCGCCAGGCGCTCGACCATTGCACTGTTCTCTTTGACGACAGGCCGCAAGTGGGTGCCGATGCGCAACTCGATCGGCGTCACTGCCTTTTCTTCGACGCCAATTTCCTTCCGCAAGGTGCGGACCTCGACGATCAGGCTTTGCAGCAGGCTCATCTCAACCAGAGCAGCCTCATCTGCGGGCGTTTCCGCGGCTTGCGGGTAGCGCGTTAGCGCGATCGATTTGGCGGGAGGTTTCTCGTCGTAAACCGCGTGCCAGATTTCTTCCGTCAGGAACGGCATGAACGGCGAGAGCAGCCGCAGTGCCGCTTCAAAGACGCAGACAAGCGTGGTAAGCGCGGCGTTCGTCGCGGCCTTGTCCGCAGTCTCGGAGAAATCGAGCCGCAATTTGACGATCTCCAGATACCAGTCGCAGAAGCTGCCCCAAAAGAACTGATAGATGGCGTTGGCCGCGTCGTCGTAACGATAGTTTTCAAGCGACTGATTGACTTTCGCAGCAGTCGAGTGCAGTTCGGCAACAATCCAGCGTTCTTCGAGCGGTGCATCGACAGCAACCACGGGCATCGAGCCCAGCGTGGCTGGATCGACTGCAATGCCGATCTCGGCGGCGCGATCCACGTTCATGAACAGGAAGCGNNGCGTTCCAGATCTTGTTGGCGAAGGCGCGATAGCCTTCAGTGCGAGCCACATTGAAGGCTATGTCTGTGCCGGGAGAGGCCATCGACGCCAGCGTGAAGCGCACCGCATCCGTCCCATACTGCTTGACGATCTCAATCGGGTCAATGACGTTGCCCTTGGTCTTGGACATCTTCTCGCGGTTGGCGTCGCGCACCAGCGCGTGGATGTAGACCTCTCGAAACGGTACCGAGTCCGCAAGTGAGCGCGAGCTACCATCGGGCATTGGAACATCGCCCGCAAACCAGCAACCGAGCATGATCATCCGCGCTACCCAGAAGAAGAGGATGTCGAAGCCAGTGACCAAAAGGCTCGTCGGATAAAACGCGTCGAAATCCCCGCGATTTTCAGCGGTGATATTCGGCCAGCCAAAGACAGAAACCGGCAGCAGCCCCGATGAGAACCAGGTATCGAGTACGTCAGTTTCCTGAGTGACTTGCGTTGAGCCGCAATGTGCGCAGGCGGTCGGATCGACACGCGCAACGGTGATCTTGTGACACGTGGAGCAGTGCCATGCCGGAATCCGATGTCCCCACCAAAGCTGGCGGCTGACGCACCAGTCTTGGATGTTGCCCATCCAGTGGTCATAAACCTTTGCCCAGCGCTGCGGGTGAAAGCGCATTTTATCGGAGCGCCGAACTCCGATTCGGCCTGTTTCTTCTGCGTCTCCCAACGCGCCGATTCGGAGATCGGCGCTCCCAGCTTGTTCCACACACGCCCGTGATTTCTCCACGCTCGGATATTTTAAAAACCATTGCTCGCTCAGGCGCGGCTCAATCGGCACATCAGCGCGTTCGCTGTAACCGACGTTATTGGTGTATGGTTCCTCTTTTTCCAACGCACCAAGCTCCGTGAGTTTTTCCACGGCGACTTTTCGTGCCTTAAAGCGATCGAGTCCTTTCAAGTCTGCACCAGCTCGTTCATTCATTGTTCCATTCGCACTGATAACTTCGATTGGTTCCATGAATGCCAAGGAACTAGGTCCTTCGATTAATCCTTTCGCAACGATTCGGCCATAGATTTCGAAATCCGCCTTGTCGTGCGCGGGCGTCACCTTGAGCACGCCGGTACCGAACTCGAAATCCACATGCTCGTCGCCGATGATGGGGATGAGCTTCTGTTCGCGCGGAAATTCGGAGGGCAGGGGACGGATGACATGTTTGCCGATGAGCTTGGCATAACGCGGGTCCTTGGGATTCACGGCCACGGCGGTGTCGCCGGGAATGGTCTCCGGCCGCGTCGTGGCAATGGTCAGAAACGTGGCTGCGGCGCCCCCGCCGCAGGTTGTGGCGGCGACGCCTTCGTCGCCGGGCGCGGCGGAGGTTTTATGCGACGAGGGCGTCGCATCTACCACTTCGACTTTGAAATAATAGAGCGAGCCTTTCTGCTCTTTCATAATTACTTCCTCGTCGGACAACGCAGTGAGCGAGACGGGACACCAGTTCACCATCCGCTTGCCGCGATAGATGAGGCCTTTTTTATAAAGCTCGACGAACACCTTCTGGACACAGCGCGAATATTCCGGGTCCATCGTGAACCGTTCGCGCGTCCAATCGCACGACGCGCCGAGCTTTTTCAACTGCTGGATGATGATGCCGCCGTGCTTTTCCTTCCATTGCCAGACGCGTTCGAGGAATTTTTCGCGGCCCAAATCGTCGCGATGCCTGATTTCGCCGGCTTTCTTGAGCGTTTTCTCCACGACCGTCTGCGTGGCGATGCCGGCATGGTCGGT
>PKXI01000132.1:0-1001 GCA_003133425.1 Acidobacteriaceae bacterium | reverse complement strand
CGGACTGCGGTTCGTAGGCTTTGGAGATTTCAGACATGAAATCGAATCAGTTTAATATTTCAAATTCGCCGAATTGTCGAAAGTGATCATCAAAGGCGAGAACCTGTTTCAAGCCAATGCGACGCATGACAACGAATGAAGTTGCATCGCATAACGAATAGGATTTGTCCGCTTGGCGGCGCAGCACTTCAAAAGCATTTTGTTGATCTTGATGTGTTACTTCTTCAATGCCGACCACGGGATTGTCCCGAAAATCTTCGATGACCAGCTGCCGCTTTTTCGCACTTCGAGAGAAATGGGCGTGAATTTCGCAAATCACTGGGAATGTGGTCAGAATTCGAGTCCGCTTACGAAACACGTCGGACAGAATTCGTTTTGCTTCATTATGAAAATCCTGCCGTTCGTCGCGATAGGCGATCCAAAATGAAGCATCGAGAAAAGCGTGGCTGATCATTTGGATTCGTCGAGTTCACGCAGCATTTTGTCGTAAGCCTTGCTGCTGGCGCGGTTCTCATAATAATCATCAGGTAAAGGCGGCGCTTCGACGTATTTGCCCTTCACTTTTATCCATTTCTTCGGACAGCCATAAATATAATGATCGTGGTTGATGCCACCGTCCTCGTGTCCGACAAAAGCCGGGTCATGCGGCGTCGGACGCAGCATCGGATTGTTTGTCCATGCGTCCTCGGGGATTTCCATCTTCTCATCAATGAATTCACGGATCACCGCCGCCATCGGCTCATCCCGGCGCTTGGCCTCGGTCTGCACGAAATCATACTCATGCTTGTTCAGATAAATCTGCGTGCGAATCATCGGTTCGCTTTTGGCCTCCGCAACGCTGGCTTCCTTCAGTTCGGTGGAAGAACTTTTATGAGGCGGATACTTGACGGCTTTTCGCGCTTTCATGCGGTCAATTATACATCTTGATGTATATGTGTCAAGCCGCCATTATAAGAGCGTATTCCATCGAGTCCACCAACGCCTGCAAGCTGGCTTCGATG